>JBJOLD010000150.1:0-2590 GCA_046045765.1 Pseudomonadota bacterium
GCCCGACAGACCAGCCCAGAGCACTGCCGCTTATTCGTATCGTGGCCCCCGATGGCAATTACGATTACCAAAACAAATACTTCACCGATACCACCCAGTACCTGGTGCCCGCTGGGTTGCCCGCCGGCGAAGAAGAGGCTATTGCCGCCATTGTTTGCAAGGCCTACCAAGTGCTGGGCTGCCGCGGTTGGGCGCGGGCTGACGTGATGATCGATGCCACCACACGCCAGCCGTATTTGCTGGAAATCAACACCTCCCCGGGCATGACTGGGCATTCCTTAGTGCCCATGTCAGCGAGCGCTTGTGGCACCAGCTACGAAGACTTGTGCGTGCAGTTGCTCGCGCACACCGCATTGGACGCAAAGCACTAAAAATATGCCTTCCGCCATGCCAAAGCCCATCGACGTCAAGCTCATGAACATGGCCACATGGGTCTTGGGCGTAGCGTTTGTCGTTTTGTGCGTTACGGCATTGACGCGCGGTGTGTCCCGCTTGGCCATTTTTGATATTGCCGGCATTTCTGTCAGTGGTGAGATGAACCACAACAACGCCGTTACGGTGCATGCCAATGTGGCTCCACGGCTGAGCGGTACTTTTTTTACCGTGGACTTAGCTCGCGTGCGCGCTGTATTTGAGTCCTTGCCTTGGGTGCGCCGTGCAGTGGTGCGCCGAGACTTCCCGAACCGCTTGCGCGTGGAGCTGCAAGAGCATCACCCCGTGGCTTATTGGGGGGGTGAGGGAGAAGTTCGCTTGATCAACAGTTACGGTGAAGTGTTTGAGGCCAATGTGGGCGAAATTGAGCAAGACAACTTACCCAAGCTCAGCGGACCTGATGGGCAGTCGGCCGAGGTGCTTGCGATGTACCGAACCGTCGCCCCGTTGTTTGAGAAGGTGGACTTGCCTGTTGACCGGTTGGAAGTGTCCGGTGGTGGCAGTTGGCGGTTGCAGCTAGACAGCGGTGCAGCTATCGAGATGGGGCGAGGCGGAGTTGACGAAGTCAGCGCCCGTGTGAATCGCTTTTTGAAAACGCTCACGCAAGTGACATCGCGCTACGGGCGCCAGACCAGCGCAATTGAATCCGCCGACTTGCGGCATGAAAACGGTTACGCCATTCGGCTGCGCGGTGTGAGCACCGTGGTGGCAGACGTCGCAAAAAAATGAAAATACAAGAGTAGGTGCAACATGGCTAAAGAATACAAAGATCTGGTCGTAGGGCTCGACATCGGCACCGCCAAAGTGATGGCGGTGGTCGCTGAAGTCTTGCCCAACGGAGAGCTGAAGCTGGCCGGGCTAGGCATTGCGCCCAGCAATGGTTTGAAACGCGGTGTCGTGGTCAATATCGATGCCACCGTGGCCAGTATTCAGCAGGCTTTAAAAGAAGCTGAGTTGATGGCCGACTGCAAAATCACCCGTGTGTATACCGGCATTACTGGTAGCCACATTCGCGGTATCAACAGTAGCGGCATGGTGGCCGTGAAAGACCGTGAAGTGACCCAAGCTGATGTGTCCCGGGTGGTGGAAACTGCCAAAGCCATCAACATCTCCAGTGACCAGAAGCTGCTTCTGGTGGAGCCGCAAGAATTCATCATCGATGGCCAAGATGTTCGCCAACCTATCGGCATGAGCGGCATCCGTTTGGAAGCCAAAGTGCACATCGTGACCGGCGCGCAAAGTGCTGCGGAAAACATTGTCAAGTGCGTGCGCCGTTGTGGCCTGGAGGTGGAGCACCTTATGCTCAATCCGCTTGCAAGCAGCTTGTCGGTGCTGACCGATGACGAGCGAGAGCTGGGCGTTGCATTGGTGGATATCGGTGCGGGCACCACTGACGTGTCGATCTTCACCAATGGTGCGATTCGCCACACCGCTGTGATCCCAATCGCAGGTGACCTGATCACCAGCGACATCGCCATGGCCTTGCGCACGCCTACCAAAGACGCGGAAGACATCAAGGTTGAGTCCGGCCATGCCAAGCAGTTACTGGTCGACCCAGAAACGCAAGTGGAAGTGCCAGGCTTGGGTGACCGTGGCCCGCGCATGCTGAGCCGCCAGGCACTGGCTGGCGTGATTGAGCCCCGCATTGAAGAAATTTTCAGCCTGGTGAACCAGGTGATGCGCGAGTCGGGCTATGAAGAAGTGCTGTCCAGCGGCATTGTGTTGACCGGTGGCAGTTGCATCATGCCGGGCATGGTAGAGCTGGGCGAAGACATCTTCTTGAAGCCCGTGCGCCGTGGCATACCCAAGTACAAAGGTGCGCTGTCCGACATGGTGGCGCAACCCCGCGCTGCTACCGTGATGGGATTACTGGAAGAAGCCCGTTTGGCCCGTTTAAGAGGCTATAAAGTAGCCCAAAAAGCCGGGTCCATGAAGACAGCGTTTGGTTCGGTAAAAGACTGGTTCGTGGGAAATTTTTAACCATGAAACACAGACTTTGGCTTGCCCGGGGGAGTCCGCCTTCATAGCCGCACCCCACCCAACAGAATTCACAAATAACCGTATCAATTTAGTTCTCAGGAGTACACAACATGGCCATCGAAATGATTGAAGAAGAAGCTTTTAACCAAGGCACCCAAATCAAAGTGATTGGTGTGGG
>JBJOLD010000369.1:0-3809 GCA_046045765.1 Pseudomonadota bacterium
CTTGGAAAAACTTCCCAACGACCCCTGGGGCCGCGCCTATTTGTACATGAACCCCGGCCTCAAAGGCGAGATTGATGTGCTGAGTTTTGGCGCGGACGGTCAGGCCGGTGGCGAAGGCAAAAATGCAGATATCGGCAGCTGGCAATGAAGTGAGGGGCTTCACATTGCTGGAGCTGATGGTGGTAGTGGCCATCGTGGCGCTGGCGTCGGTAGCGGTAACGCTTAGTTTGCGTGACACAGGCCAAGCCCAATTGGACACAGAAGCCCAGCGGCTGGCCGCTCTGCTGGAATCGGGTCGTGCCCAATCGCGCACCTTGGGGGTGCCCGTGATATGGCGGCCCACCGCAACCGGGTTTATATTTGAAGGCGTGTCCGCGCTACCCAGCCACTGGCAAAACACCGATCCAAACACAGACATAGCCGCTAGCGTAACCCGCCCCCTATTGCTGGGACCGGAGCCTTTGATTGCGCCACAGCGCGTGCGGCTGTGGATGCGCGCGCGGCCCGGGCGCGTGCTGTGGGTTGCCACAGACGGCGTGCGGCCTTTTGCAGTGCAGGCTGATAGTGGGGCAACTGCAGCCGCCCCCACGGGTGCATTGCCGTGAAACCCCATGCGTAACCAGCACACCGGTTTCACCTTGATTGAAGTGCTAGTGGCGCTGGCCATTGTGGCCACAGCGCTGATAGCAGGGCTGCAAGCCACCGCCAGCATGACCCGCAATGCCGAGCGCCAGTCAGACCGCCTGCTAGCACAGCTGTGTGCAGAAAACGCCCTCACCGCCGTGCGGCTTGCGCGGCGCCTGCCCGATGTGGGCGATACGACCACGCCGTGCGAGCAAGCCGGGCGCACGCTGGACCTGCGCCTCTTAGTACAGCCCACGCCCAACCCCAACTTTCGCCGGGTAGAGGCCCACATTGCGCGCCAAGGGCTGCCACTATTGAACCTGAGCACCGTGGTGGGGCGATACTGATGCGCCAAGGTACAAAGGGCTTCACCCTGATCGAGCTGATGGTAGCCATCAGCATCTTGGCGTTGATCGCGCTGATGGGCTGGGGCGCTCTGGACGGCATGCAGCGCGCCAATACGCAAACCCAAACCCACACCGAAGACGTGCTGGCGCTGGATGCTGGCTTGGGCCAATGGGGTGCTGACCTGAACGCACTGACCACACTTACCAACACCACCCCTCTGGACTGGGATGGCCGCGTGCTTCGTATTACCCGCCGGCACAGCGCTGATGCAGCGCTTGGCGTGTCTGTGGTGGCCTGGAGCACTGGCCAGCGCAACGGTGCTCTGCAGTGGTTGCGCTGGCAGTCGGACCCGGTGCGCACCCATGCCCAGTGGCAAAGTGCCTGGCAGGCTGCCGCACTGTGGGCACAAAGCCCCAGCGACGAGGCGGTTAAGCGCGAAGTGCTGCTCGCACCCCTCCTACAGTGGCAGCTGTTTTATTACCGCGACAACGCCTGGAGCAACCCCCTATCTGCAAGCGGCTCGAAGCAAATCATGCCCGAAGGCGTGCGCCTTGTACTGACCTTGCCCGCGCCGCACCCAATGGCAGGCACGCTCACCCGAGACTGGGTGCAGCCCACCCTAGGAGGTGCAAGCCAATGACGCGCCTCGCCCACCACCAACGTGGGGCAGCCATTTTGTTGGCCATGCTGATCGTTACGCTGGTGGCAACGCTGAGCGCCACAGCATTGTGGCAACAGTGGCGCGGAGTTGAAGTGGAAACCGCAGAACGCGAACGCCTGCAAAGTGCGTGGCTATTGCAGGGCGCGCTGGACTGGGCACGGCTCATCTTGCGTGAAGACGCCCGTGCGGGCAACACCGACCACCTGGCCGAGCCCTGGGCTGTGCCACTCAAAGAGGCGCGGCTGTCCGCATTTTTGGCAACTACCGAAGGCGCAACTGACACCACAAACTCAGTACAAAACGTATTTTTATCTGGCGGCATCACCGACCTGCAAGCGCGCCTGAATGTGACCAACCTGGTGCAGGGCGGCGAGCCCCAATCCACCAGTGTGCAAGCCTTCGCGCGGTTGTTTGCAGCGCTGGGCTTGCTTGACGCCGAGTTACTGGCCATGGTTGACCAATTGCAGATGGCGCAACTGGCGCAACTGACCAGTACACCTCAGCAAGGCGACCTCAAAAAAAAACCAGCGCCCGCCAAATCTACCGCCGTAGCCTCTCTGATCCCCACAACCTTTTCGCAACTGGCATGGCTAGGCCTATCTCCAGCAACGCTGCGCACCTTACAGCCCTATGTAACGGTTCTGCCACAGCGCACACCCGTCAATATCAACACCGCCTCGGCGATCGTGTTGCACGCCAGCATTCCCAAGCTGAGCCTGGCAGACGCACAAAAACTGGTAACAGCGCGGGCCCAAAGTCACTTTCACAGCCTCAGTGACGTGACAAAAGCACTAGACAACCCCGACCAAGCGTTGAGCGAATCGCTGCACAGCGTGAACTCCAACTACTTTGAAGTGCAAGCAGCGCTGCGGGTTGAGGGCCACCAAGTATTTGAACGTGCCACCGTACAGCGCGACGGACTACAGGTCAATACCCTGGAGCGCGCCCGTTTTGCAGGCAGTGCCTTCGTACAATGAGTCAGCGCCCATGAACGATGTACTCACCCCTCTGACCCTAGGCACCGACACCGTGGCGGTAGTGCCAGCTTGCGCACTGTCGTGGCACCAAGTGCAGTTGCCCAAAGGCAGCTTGCGCTCACCGCGCCTGCGTACAGTGCTAGAGGGCTTGCTGGAAGACCTGCTGCTCGACGAGCCTGCCCTACTGCACTTTGCACTGCAGCCCAATGCCACCACTGACACCCCGGTATGGGTGGCGGTGTGCAACAAGGCGTGGTTGCGCGACGCATTGGCCGCGCTACAAGCCGACGCCATCACTGTGCGCCGTGTGGTTCCCGAATGGGCCCCCACGGGAAACACTGCGCTCACCGCGCCCGAGCGGGTGTGGGTGACCGGCGACCCCCACACTGCCTGCATGGTCTGGACCGACGCCAAAGGCGTGCACCAATTGCCGCTGCCAGCAGACCAAGCGCTACCCCATTGGCTGCCATGGCTCCACACCTTGCCCAACGCCTTAACCGACATCGCCCCTGAACTTTGGGCCGAGCCAGCCGCAGCGCAGTGGGCCGAGCAACTGTTTCACCGCCCGGCACAAATCGCCACGCCACAAGAGCGCATGCAAATCACAGTGGGCGCGCACTGGGACTTGGCCCAATTTGACTTGGCCCAGCGCAGCCCGCTGTTGAACCGCACAGCCTCGGCAGTAGCGGCCCTCGCAGGTGCGCCGCAATGGCTGCCTGCCCGCTGGGCAGTGCTTTTTTTCGTGCTGGCCCAGTTGGTGGGGCTGAACGTGTTTGCCTGGCGCGCCAGTACCGTGCTGGATACACAGCGTGCAGATATTGGAAACGTGTTCGGCAGCACGTTTCCCAAAGTAAGTGTGGTGGTTGATCCAATGCTGCAAATGCAGCGCGAGGTGGCGGCCCTTTTGCAAAATGCGGGTAGCGCATCACCACGCGACTTAGAAAGCCTACTTGCGGCTTATGGCACAGTTTTAAATAGTTTTAGCCCCCTAGCCCCCGCTGATAGTGCGCAAGCAGCTATTGAATTTATAGCAGGCGAATTGCGGGTCACTGGCAACGTGCCTAACGCCCAGCAGCTCGATGCCGCCAGTGGACCGCTGCAAGCACAGGGTTTTGCGGCCAAGCTCGATGGCAACACGCTGGTGATTACTCCCAGGGGCGGGCCATGACCACTCGCGATAATTTAAGCAACAAGTTTGC
>JBJOLD010000340.1:0-6173 GCA_046045765.1 Pseudomonadota bacterium
TCGATTTGCGTCTTGGGCGAAAGCTCGCGCGTCTTGCGGATGCACTCCACAAAGTGGCCCGCACCGCCGTCGCGCAGGTCGTCGCGGTCCACGCTGGTGATCACCACGTAGTTGAGCTTGAGCTGGGCAATAGTTTTGGCCAGGTTGTCGGGTTCGCTCAGGTCCAGCGGGTCGGGGCGGCCATGGCCTACGTCACAAAATGGGCAGCGGCGGGTGCACTTGTCGCCCATGATCATGAAGGTGGCCGTTCCCTTACCGAAGCATTCGCCGATATTGGGGCAACTAGCTTCCTCGCACACGGTGACCAGCTTGTTGGCGCGCAGTGTTTCTTTGATCTCGTAAAAACGGGTGGTGGGGCTGCCGGCTTTGACGCGAATCCAGTCGGGCTTTTTGAGCACTTCACCGGCCTGCACCTTCACGGGAATGCGCGAAAGCTTGGCTTGCGCCTTTTGCTTTGCCAGCGGGTTGTAGTCCGCAGTGGATTGCGCATCGCGCACCGTAGGGTTGATGGCGGTGGTGTCTTGGCTGTGGCTCATGGGGCAGGGGCGCCTTAGGGCGCGAGGTAGGTTGCGAGCTTGTGGCTCAACACGTCGGCGGCATCAGACCAGCCAACAGAGACCCCGATTGTAGAAAGGTCCACCGTTTGCAGTCGGGTATAGCCACAGGGGTTGATACGCGAGAAGGGTTCCAGGTCCATGGCTACGTTCAGCGCTACGCCGTGGTAGGTGCAGTTGCGGCTGACTTTGATGCCCAGCGCGGCGATTTTGCCCAGGCCGGTGAAGTCAGGTTGTAGGGGTAAATTTGGGTTTACGCCCGGGGGCTGCGTGCTTGGTTCCGACTCCGATTTACGAGGCCTTTGCTCCAGAGGCGCGTGACCAGTCGGGTCGTCCAGCCGGACATAGATGCCGGGGGCACCCGCAACGCGGTGCCCCGTCACGCCAAAGTGAAGCAGCGTTCTAATTACCGCCTCTTCAATGCGGTACACATATTCTTTAACAAAGTAGCCTGCGCGCTTGAGGTCAATCAGCGGATACCCGATCACCTGACCCGGGCCATGAAAAGTGACCTGACCACCTCGGTTGGTTTGCACCACGGGGATGTCGCCCGGCATAAAAATATGCTCCGGCTTGCCTGCCAAGCCCTGGGTGAATACGGGGGAGTGCTCACAAATCCATAGCTGGTCACGCACTGTGGATGCGGGGCCCGCGTCTCTTTGGTCTGTAAACGCCTGCATGGTGGCGTAAGTGGGCAGGTACTCCACGTGGCCGAGCCGGGATACTGCGATATCCACGGGCTACAGCACTACCTTGACCATGGGGTGGGTGCTAAGCGTGCGGTACAACTCATCCAGTTGTCCCCGGCTAGTAGCGGTGATAGTTATGGTCACGCCGAGGTAATTGCCGCCCTTGCTCTCACGCAGCTCGATGGTTGACGCATCGAATGCGGGATCAAAGTTCTTTGCAATGACCGTAATAGCGTGCACCAGTCCATCCACTTTATGCCCCATGACTTTGATGGGGAACTGAGAGGGGTACTCAATCAGAGATTCTTTGCTAGGGTCTAGAGATGTAGGCACAATGATTCGCTAATGTGTTGAACCTGGGTTTCAGGTAATCCTTACTATGGCAGTCCAAATTATGGCAGTGCGTTGCCGCTAAGGTTAGCCGTGCCACATTTCCACCTGCTGCGCTTGATGCACCAGCGGGTTTCTACGTATAATAAGTGGCTGTACACAAAACGCAGTTTGTAACCTGGGCGTAATTTGAAATGATCACAATAGCGCCTAATTCGGATGTGAAAGAAGATGATTCTGACTTCACACCGTTGACTGTAGAGCAGGCGAAATCGCTGCGCGAGCAGCACCCACCGCTCTCACTTTGGTGGGTGGTTATGGGTCAGATAGTGGTTGGCGCTCTGGTGGCGTTCATTGCTTGGTGGGTGTCTGGCAAAGGGTCTGTGGGTATATCGGCTGCTTGCGGCGCGGCGGCAGTGGTTATTCCAGCGACGCTGTTTGCGCGAGGGGTGACTGGACAATTCGCTTCAGCAAGCGCAGGGTCTGCGGTGCTAAGTTTTTTTGTCTGGGAGTTTGTAAAAATTGTAGTGACGGTGGTGGTGCTTTTTGCGTCGCATCGTCTCGTTGCTAACCTGAGTTGGCCGGCGATGCTGGTGGGTCTGGTGGTGACAATGAAGGTGTACTGGTTGGCATTGGCGGTCAAACGCAAATCAAAGCCAGTGCTAAACGAAACGCTTAACGGCAAAAGTAACTGATAAGAGTAACTGATGGCTGCTGAAGAACACGCTGCGGAACATGGCCTAACGGCCGGTGAATACATTGGTCACCACCTTACCCATTTGCAAACTACCAAGCAAAATGGCGTCATCGATTTCACTGTATTCAATATGGATTCGATCTTTTGGTCGGTTCTGTTGGGTGTGGTGGGATTGTTCTTAATGTGGCGTGTGGCCAAAAGTGTCACGTCTGGTGTGCCGGGTCGTATGCAGGCAGCGGTAGAAATTCTGCTTGAAATGGTCGATACACAGGCTAAAAGCATTATTCACAATGCCGAGTCGCGCAAGTTCGTGGGTCCTTTGGCTTTGACGGTGTTTGTTTGGGTGTTCTTGATGAACTCCATGGACTTCTTGCCAGTAGACTTAATCCCCTTGATTTGGGAAATGATCTACGGCGCTGCAGGCCACGACCCACACCACGCCTACATGCGCGTTGTGCCTACAGCTGACCTGTCTACCACCTTGGGTATGTCTTGTGCCGTGCTGCTGGTTTGCCTTTACTACAACATCAAAATTAAAGGTGCCGGGGGTTGGGCGCATGAATTGGTGACTGCTCCTTTCGGCACGAGCAAGAATCCAATTTTTGCCCTGATTTTGGGCGTGCTGAATGTCAGCATGCAATTGATCGAATTCACAGCCAAAACCGTGTCTCACGGCATGCGGCTGTTCGGGAATATGTACGCTGGCGAGCTGGTGTTCATGTTGATCGCGCTCATGGGTGCGGTCGGGTTTGGGTCGGCTACGGGCATTGCTTTGTGGTTCGGTCATGTGGTGGCGGGTACGGGCTGGGCGATCTTTCACATATTGATCGTCGCGCTGCAAGCCTTCATTTTCATGATGTTGACTCTGGTGTACGTGGGCCAAGCCCATGACCACCACTAGTTTGGCAGTTGGTTAGTATTTCTTTTTTTTGTTTTCTCGTTAACTTAAATCCATAGGAGCTCTTAAATGGAACACGTTCTTGGTTTCGTCGCTTTGGCCGCTGGCCTGATCATTGGCTTGGGCGCTGTCGGCGCATGTATCGGTATCGGCATCATGGGCAGCAAGTACCTTGAGTCTGCAGCCCGTCAGCCTGAGCTGATGAATGAATTGCAAACCAAAATGTTCTTGTTGGCTGGTCTGATTGACGCTGCGTTCCTGATTGGTGTTGGTATCGCCATGATGTTCGCGTTCGCCAACCCCTTCGTGCTGAAGTAAGCCCTTTCACCTCATCCAACTTAGAGAGGTGTTGTTGTGAGTATTAACGCAACATTCTTCGCACAGCTGACGGTGTTCTTCCTGTTGGTGATCTTCACGATGAAATTCGTGTGGCCACCCATCGCGAAGGCACTCGATGACCGTGCTCAGAAAATTAGTGATGGCCTCGCTGCCGCTGACAAAGCCAAATCCGAACTCTCCGTTGCTAACAAGCGCGTAGAAGAAGAGCTGTCCAAGTCTCGCAATGAATCCGCTGTCCGTCTGGCAGATGCAGAGCGTCGCGCACAGGCTATTGTGGAAGAAGCCAAGTCCAAGGCAACTGAGGAAGGCAACAAGATCATTGCTGCTGCCAAGGTTGAAGCGGAACAGCAAACTGTGAAAGCCCGTGAGACTCTGCGTGAGCAAGTCGCTGCATTGGCTGTCAAAGGTGCTGAGCAAATTCTTCGCAAAGAAGTTAACGCTGGCGTTCACGCGGACCTGCTGGGCCGTTTGAAGACCGAGCTGTAAGAGGACGACATGGCTGAACTCGCCACTATTGCCCGACCTTATGCAGATGCCTTGTTCAAGGCGTCTGTTCAAGATCTGTCGGCTGCGTCAGTCTGGCTCGATGAGCTGGCTGCCATTGCTGGCAACGCCCAGTTGCTTCAGTTTGCTGATAGCCCTAAAGCGACCTCTGCACAAGTGTTTGAATTGGTATCCGGTGTTGCGAAAGCAGTCACCAGCGACCATGCCAAAAACTTTTTGCACGCTGTCATTGATAACGGTCGTCTCAGTGCGCTGCCAGAAATTGCCTTGCAGTTTCGGGCCTTGAAAAACGCTCGGAGCGGCTCTTCTGATGCCGTCGTGCACAGTGCTTTCCCGATTGATGGGGCAGCACTTGCCGACGTGGCTGCAACGCTCGAAAAGCGTTTTGGTCGCAAGCTGAACGTGACGGTTGAATTACAACCCGAACTGATTGGTGGCATTCGCGTGGTGGTGGGGGACGAAGTTCTTGATACATCCGTCAAGGCCCGTCTGGAACAAATGAAAGTGGCACTCACAGCGTAAGGCACACAGCCTACGCTCTGAGTCCCTAACCAAAGAAAGAAGGAAAGAGTAATGCAACTCAATCCCGCAGAAATTTCTGAACTGATCAAGAGCCGTATTGAAGGTCTGTCCGCTAACGCTGACGTCCGCAATCAAGGTACCGTTATTTCGGTTACCGACGGTATCGTTCGCATTCACGGCCTGTCCGATGTGATGCAAGGCGAAATGTTGGAGTTCCCCGCTGGTAGCGATGGACTGCCAACCTACGGTCTGGCCTTGAACTTGGAGCGTGACTCGGTCGGTTCCGTGATTTTGGGTGAGTACGAGCACATCTCTGAAGGCGACACCGTTAAATGTACCGGGCGCATTTTGGAAGTGCCAGTGGGTCCTGAGCTAATTGGCCGCGTGGTCAACGCTTTGGGTCAACCTATTGACGGCAAAGGCCCGATCAACGCCAAAATGACTGACGTGATTGAAAAGGTTGCGCCTGGTGTGATCGCACGTAAATCCGTCGATCAGCCTATGCAAACTGGTTTGAAGTCCATCGACTCTATGGTGCCAATTGGCCGTGGTCAACGTGAGTTGATCATTGGTGACCGTCAAACCGGCAAGACTGCCGTAGCCATTGACGCGATCATCAACCAAAAAGGTCAAAACATGACCTGCGTTTATGTCGCGATTGGCCAAAAAGCTTCTTCGATCAAGAACGTGGTTCGTGCATTGGAACAAGCCGGCGCAATGGAATACACCATTGTTGTGGCTGCTTCTGCCTCTGAATCGGCTGCAATGCAGTACGTGTCAGCCTACTCTGGCTGCACCATGGGCGAATACTTCCGTGATCGTGGGCAAGACGCCTTGATTGTGTATGACGATTTGTCCAAGCAAGCTGTTGCTTACCGCCAAGTGTCCTTGCTGTTGCGTCGCCCACCAGGCCGCGAAGCCTACCCTGGCGACGTCTTTTATCTCCACAGCCGTTTGTTGGAGCGTGCAGCTCGCGTGAACGCTGAGTACGTAGAGGCTTTCACCAAAGGTGAAGTCAAGGGCCAGACCGGTTCTTTGACAGCGCTGCCTATTATCGAAACCCAAGCGGGTGACGTGTCGGCCTTCGTGCCCACCAACGTTATTTCGATTACTGACGGCCAGATTTTCTTGGAGACATCGCTGTTTAACGCAGGCGTACGCCCCGCGATTAACGCCGGTATCTCCGTGTCCCGCGTCGGTTCTGCAGCGCAAACTAAAGTGGTGAAAGGCCAGTCCGGCGGTATTCGTAACGACTTGGCGCAGTACCGTGAATTGGCGGCTTTCGCCCAGTTCGCATCCGACCTGGACGAAGCGACCCGCAAGCAGCTCGACCGGGGTGCGCGCGTAACTGAACTGCTAAAGCAGAAACAGTACAGTCCTCTGTCGATCAGTATGATGAGCGCTTCTTTGTTTGCCGTGAACAAGGGTTTCATGGACGACATCGAGGTTAAGAAGATCTTGGCGTTCGAGTCTGGTCTGCAGTCTTACCTTAAAGACAAGCATGCTGCGCTCATGGCTAAGGTGGAAGACACCAAGGCTTTGGACAAAGATGCAGAAGCTGAGTTGACTGCCGCCGTTGCTGCGTTCAAAAAATCTTTTGCTTGATTTCCAGCTGATCACAAGGAGCCTCTGATGGCAGC
>JBJOLD010000050.1:0-2860 GCA_046045765.1 Pseudomonadota bacterium
ACTTCACTGCCGCTTGGTGTATCACTTGCCAGGTCAACAAAAAAACCACCTTTGCCAACCCCGATGTGCAACAGCGTTTTGCGGCCAAAGGCGTCACCCTGTTGCGTGCCGACTGGACGCGACGCGACCCCGCCATCACATTGGCCCTGCAAGCGCTGGGACGCAGCGGTGTGCCGGTGTATGTGCTGCACCAAGCAGGCAAGCCGCCGGTGGTGTTTTCTGAAATTTTGAGCAGCGGCACTTTGAGCGCTGCACTGGACCAGCTATGAACACCACGCCCACCAGCACCCAGGCCGTTGCCGAAGCAGACGCCGTCAAGGCCATCCTGTCCCGCCCCGGCACCATCGCTGTGGTGGGCTTGTCGCCCAAAACCCACCGCGCCAGCCACGAGGTGTCGGCCTACATGCAACAGCAGGGCTGGCGCATCATTCCGGTCAACCCGCTGGCCAAAGTGCCCGAGATCCTGGGCGAAAAGGTTTATGCCAGCCTGACGGAAGCCGCAGCAGCGCACCCCATTGACCTGGTGGATGTGTTTCGCAACAGCGAAGACGTGCCCCCCATTGCCTTGGATGCCATTGCCATAGGCGCCAAAGCGCTGTGGCTGCAACTCGGCATTAGCCACGAAGCCGCCTGCGACAGCGCCCGCGCTGCCGGGTTACTGGTGGTGCAAAACAGGTGCTTATTGGTGGAACACGCGCGCCAAGCACGCTAACCACACCCCACGACCACACACCGCCAAGCGCCACGGCTTTAAGAGCCGCGCAAGACTGAACTGCGACAATATTCTCTATGACTGAAACCACCCAAGCCACCACCTTCGACACCCTGCACAACCCCACTTTTCTGCAAGCCTGCATGCGCCAGGCAACGCCGCACACGCCCCTGTGGCTGATGCGCCAGGCGGGCCGTTACTTGCCCGAATATGTGGCGACGCGCGCCAAGGCGGGCAGCTTTATGGGCTTGGCTACCAATACAGATTACGCCACCGAGGTGACTCTGCAGCCACTGGAGCGTTACCCCCTGGATGCGGCCATTTTGTTCAGCGACATCCTCACAGTGCCCGACGCCATGGGTTTGGGCCTGTCCTTCGCGCAAGGCGAAGGTCCGCGCTTTGCCCACCCCATCAAAACAGAGGCCGACGTAGCCAAGCTCGAAGTGCCCGACATGGCCAAGCTGCAGTACGTGTTTGACGCGGTGAGCAGCATTCGCAAGGCGCTCACGCAAGACGGCAAAGGCCGTGTGCCTCTGATTGGCTTTAGCGGCAGCCCTTGGACTTTGGCGTGCTACATGGTCGAAGGCAAAGGCAGCGACGACTACCGCTTGGTCAAAACCATGCTGTACAGCCGCCCTGACCTGATGCACAAGATGCTGACCATTAACGCCGACTCGGTGGCCGCCTACCTCAACGCGCAGATTGACGCAGGCGCGCAGGCCGTGATGATTTTTGACAGCTGGGGCGGTGTACTGGCCGACGGCGCGTTCCAAAGTTTCAGCCTGGCCTACACCGCACGCGTGCTGGCGCAGCTCAAGCGCGTAGGCACGGACGGCAAGATCGTGCCGCGCATTGTGTTCACCAAGGGCGGCGGCCTGTGGCTTAACGAGATGCGGGCACTGGACTGCGAAGTGCTGGGCCTGGACTGGACCGTGAACCTGACCCAAGCGCGCGCTTTGGTGGGCGGCACAGAGAACGGCCCCGGCAAAGCGCTGCAAGGCAATATTGACCCCAATGTGCTGTTTGCGCCACCGGCTGCAATTCAATTGGAAGTGGCGAAAGTGCTGGACAGCTTTGGCATGCCTTACCAAGGCACAGGCACTGGCCCCACGCATATTTTTAACCTGGGCCACGGCATCAGCCAGTACACGCCGCCTGAGCATGTGTCCGCCTTGGTGGAGGCCGTGCACCGCCATTCCCGACTAATGCGCGGCTGATACGTGGTCAATGCGCGACTAAATTGCATACCATCCTTTTGACTGTATTTTTAGTCCGACTTAGGTACTTATGCACAAAAAGGCGCTAGCGGGGGCGCGGTGCTCTCATTTTGGAAGCGCAAGCGCTACAAACTCGATAGCACTCGTAAGTGGTTGATTTATAAGGAATTTAAACTTTGCTTTTTTTCTGGGCAATTTAGCGAAAGCCTTGATTTATGGGGCTTTGGAGCGACTCAGGACCAGATATGCACAAAGTTATCCACAGAAAACTTGAATTCGGCATAAAATCGTTATAAATCAAAGACTTAGCTTCGTTTTCTCCCATTTACATCAATTAGACACCCCAAGTTGGTTTTTGTGCCATGACCCATTGGTTGAACGTGCTTGTGCACACCCCAGCACACGCCACGCTGGGCCCGGTGCTGACGTACTGCAGCGAAAAACCGCTGGCGGTGGGCACGCTGGTGCGGGTGCCGCTGGGTAGCCGCGAGACGCTGGGCGTGGTGTGGAGCGGCCAGGCCCCTGAGGCCACCGGCGAGTTTGACCCTGAAAAAATCCGCGCTGTGGCGGGTGCGCTGGAGGGCATTGCCCCGCTCAGCCCCGCATGGCAGCAACTGATGACGTTTGCGGCAAGCTACTACCAGCGCTCGGTGGGCGAAGTGGCCCTGGCCGCCCTGCCCCCGCAGCTGCGTGAGCTGTCGCCTATACAAATGCAGCGCCGCCTCAAGCGCGCCAAACCGGTGGCGGATACGGGCGGCGTGACCGTGGCACCGATGGCGCTGACCCCGGAGCAACAGGCAGTGGTGGCGCAGATAGACGCCCACATGGGCCCGTTTTTGTTGTTCGGTGCCACGGGCAGCGGCAAAACCGAGGTCTACCTGCACTGCGTGCAACAGGCGCTGGCCGCTGACCCCGACGCACAAGCCTTGGT
>JBJOLD010000055.1:0-3663 GCA_046045765.1 Pseudomonadota bacterium
AATGACCGAATCGAAGCCGCTGCTTTATCGTCACTATAAGTGTCACCTACTTTGACTGGTAGTGTGGCAAATACGGTTCCGGCTTCAACGCGCTGCAAACCTTCGACACGAATATCTCGAATAGAAAACGGATCTACCGCCATCGCACCTTGGCTCAGTACGCCCAAAAATACGGCGACCAAAGCGCGGCTCAATAAACTTCTTACGATTTGCATGGCTGTCCAATGAAACTGTTTAAAACCTTTGGAAACCCAAGCAGGTTACCCCCAAAGGCGAGTGATGTCGTTAAATACGGCGATAAACATCGTCGCCATCAACACGACTAAACCGACACGCTGCAGACGCTCCATCCAACTATCAGAGATGGGACTACCAGCGAAAAACTCCCAGAGATAATACACTAGGTGTCCTCCGTCGAGCATGGGGAGTGGCAGCAAGTTAAGTACTCCAAGGCTAACACTAACGAGTGCCAAAAAAACGGCAAACTGGATAGCACCCATCGATGCCGATTTTCCCGCATAGTCCGCAATGGTCAACGGCCCGTTTAGATTTTTTAGGGACGACTGTCCTGTGACGATTTGACCCATCATCTTCAAAGTCAAAACAGAGAGCTCCCAAGTTCGAGTCACACTGCGATAGATTCCATCAAAAAAACCATATCGCACCGTAACCATGTCTGGCATTGCACCCACTACAGCACCAATACGTCCGATGATGCGCCCTTGTTCCATGACTTGCATCGGTGTGACAGAATTCAAAATCTCAACAAAATTGCGTTTGATAAGCCACTTTTGCTGAGAAATTACCCCATTGCGGCCAGAGTTCCGAATATGGTCGCGCAATTGATTGGCGTCAACGATGCGTAAATCATCAACTGCAAGAATGACATCCCCCGAAATTAGTCCAGCTCGCTCAGCGGCACCGCCTCGTACCACATCTCCTAGTTGTGCTGGAGAATATGGAGATACAAGCCCTATTGACCTGAATAGCGCACTATCGGCATTACTTGATTCCATCGAAGCAAATTCAAGCGTTCTACCCACTAACAAGCCGTCGTCTTGCTGCAACTCAACTTTTAAGTTACGGTGACCGAGAGCAGCACGTGTGAGCCACCAACGGAAATCATCGAATGAAGTAACTTCTACAGAAGTTTCATTGTCAAATGCAACTGCCAACACACGCTCTCGACCTTGAAATCCAGCTCTCTGCGCAACAGAATCAGCAAGCGGCATAGAAAGCCGCGCTTGCGGCTGTTCGATCCCTATCCAGTTGACCAAAGAATAGATAAGGACCGCTAACAGCAAATTAGCGAACGGGCCTGCCATTACGATGGCAACACGCTTTTTGAGTGGCTGTGTATTAAATGCGCATGCGCGCATGTTTGCTTCAACAGCACCATCACGTTCGTCAAGCATCTTGACATAACCACCCAGCGGCAAGGCGCATACAACAAACTCGGTAGCGGTTTGCGGCGATGTCCATCCTATAAGCCGAGGCCCAAACCCTATGGAAAAACGCAGGACGCGAACACCACAAAGACGCGCCATTGCAAAGTGACCCCATTCATGCACAGCCACCAACACTGCAATGGCAAATATAAATGCGGCAATAGTTAGCACAGGCTACTTTCGTACCGATCAACGCGCCAAAGCTGCAACAAAATTATCAGCGATCGATCTGGATTTTTTGTCCAAATCTAGTAAATCCCCGATATCAGTTAATTCGCCGAGTGGGACACTATCCAAAGTTTTTCGGTTGACATTGTGAATTTGATCAAAGCGAATACTTCCATTTAAAAAAGCAGCTACAGCCACTTCATTGGAAGCGTTAAGAACAGCCGGACTACCAGGCTCAGCGTTCAATACCTCCCACGCCAAGGAAAGTCCGGGGTAACGCGCTCGGTGTGCATCGGTATCAAACGTTTCAAAAGTTAACGATGACATGCTGGAAAAATCCAATGGCATAGCGCCAGATTCAATCCTCTCAGGCCACGACAACCCGTATGCAATTGGTCCGCGCATATCTGGTGTACCTAACTGGGCAACAATGGAGTTATCCACAAACTGAACCATGGAATGAATAACGCTTTGGGGGTGTATGACCACTTCAATTTGGTCTGGACGCAAACCAAACAGAAATTTTGCCTCGATTACCTCCAAGGCCTTGTTCATCATGGTCGCAGAATCCACAGAAATTTTTCGCCCCATCACCCAATTGGGGTGCGCACATGCCTCATCCTGAGTGACAGCGTGAAATGTCTGAGGGTCACGCAAGCGGAAAGGCCCACCCGACGCAGTCAAAATTATCTTATCGATACATTTCGACCAAGTGTCTTGATTTCCCGGTAACGCCTGAAAAATTGCCGAATGTTCGCTATCTATAGGAAGCAATGTGGCATCGCCTTGCGCCACAGCCTGCATAAAAATATGCCCTCCAACGACCAAGGCCTCCTTATTGGCTAACAACAATCGCTTTCCCGCGCGCGCGGCAGCAAGACAAGAAGGTAGTCCAGCTGCTCCAACAATAGCAGCCATGACTGTATCGACACTCTCGTGCTCTGCAACCTCGACTAAAGCTCGGGTGCCAGACAATACTTGCGTTCTCAGACCCGCAGTGCGACACCGCTGCTGCAATGCAACAGCATACGGTTCGCCGACCATTACGGCAAACTCAGGCCGATGCTTCAGGCATTGCGCAAACATTAAATCTACGTTGACAGATGCGGTCAAAGCAAATACTTGAAACCGGTCCGAATGCCTATGCAACACATCAAGAGTGCTAACACCAATCGACCCTGTTGAGCCCAAGATAACAATTTTTTGGATTTTTGAAGTCATACCGCCGTCAACATCATCGCAAGCGGCAGCACAGGGAGTAGCGCATCCACGCGGTCTAGTACACCACCATGCCCAGGCAACAAACCGCTACTATCTTTAACACCTGCGCTTCGCTTAAAAAGTGACTCCAGCAAGTCGCCAGCCACGCTCATTACTCCCAAAAGCAGCACGGCAATCGGCATTAACCAATAAAGTCGGGCAAACAATATCGTGTACATACTCTTGGAATCAAAAATAAATTCAGAATCTGCCCATAACCAGACAAATGCAAGCAGTAAAACACCAAATAGCCCCCCTAAAGCCCCTTCCCAACTCTTACCAGGACTAATAGACGGAGCTAGCTTTTGAGTAATCCATTTACCTCCAAAAATGCGTCCAAAGGTATAAGCAAAAATATCCGCAACCCACACCAGCGCCATAACAGAGAACAAAAAGTTCACGCCAACTGTTCGCGCTTTCATAACTGCAAACCATGCAGTCCCAATTGCGAGTATTCCACCAACCAACCGTACCAATTTTGGGATCGTAGACCATGCTGCTACGCCCTTTTGCAGCAGCACTCCAGAAATCAAAACCCATGCACCACCTACTAACAACCATAGAGACCACAGCGATAGATCAAGCCATCCAGCACTCCAAGCCAAGGTTAAAGCCACCGCACAAACTAGACCACTGAAAACCGCCACATAGTTTGCATATTGATTTAAGTTGGCCCATTCCCAAACTGCTGCAGAAATCAACACAACGGTCAATATCCCGAAGGGGGTTATGGAATGATAAAAAATTGCGGGAACAAGGAGGGCAAGCATCAATAATGCCGTGATAA
>JBJOLD010000082.1:0-4955 GCA_046045765.1 Pseudomonadota bacterium
GTGTTAAACCCTGACAGGCCTACGATGATGGGCGAGCCCAGTGTTTTTGCGCCCACCGTAGAGGCAATAGCCGCAGTGCCGATGTTGATGATGACCGAGGTGCGCACCCCAGCCACCCACAGTGGTAGCGCCAGTGGTGCTTGCACCTGCCATAGCTGCTGCAGCGGGCCCAAGCCCAGCGCCTGGGCAGATTCATGCACCGGCTTGGGCACCGACTCCAGCCCCGCGATGGTTGCCTGGAGCACAGGCAGCACACCAAAGATGGACAAAGCCAACAGTGCTGGCAACTCTCCAAAACCCACCACCGGCACTGCCAGCGCCAGCACGGCGACTGGTGGAAAAGTTTGGCCCATGGCCGCGACGGTCTCCAGCAAAGGCTGAAACGCTTTGCCTGCAGGGCGAGTGGCCCCCAGGCCTGCCAACGTGCCCACCAACACCGAGAGGACGCTAGACACCAACACCAGGCCGATGTGCTGCCACAACAATTCGGCCAACGGCTCTTGCATGTACACCGGCCGCTCTAGCGCGGGAAACCATGCCGCAAACACGGGCCGCGCGTGTGGCAAGCCATAGGCCAGCGCCAAAAGCAAAACCAGCATCCACACCAGCCGGTCGGTCAAAACCGTGACGCGCCCAAGCCTAGTCATGGCTAATAGCTGCAATGTGGGTAGGGGCTAATAAATCTGCGGCGCGAATGGCGCCCAGCGCATGTCCGGCTGCATCCACCACACGCAGAGTCGACACTTCATGCACCGCCATAGTTGAAATGGCCTCGCGCACGGTGGCAGTGTGGGCAATGCTGATTTGCGCGGCTTTTGTGTCGGTAGGAGCGGTAGGCACTATCAGCGGTGCAATGGGGCGCAGCGATAATAGTTTGATCCCGCAGTCCGCCCGGCCCAAAAAGTCCGCCACAAAATCGTTGGCAGGTTGGCGTAGCAATTCCAGTGGCGTGCCTATCTGCGCTATCTGCCCCTCACGCAACACCACGATACGTGTGCCTAGCAGCAAGGCTTCGTCTATGTCGTGGGTTACTAACACAATGGTTTTTCCCGATGCTCGGTGCACGCGTTTGAGTTCTAGCTGCAGCGAGGTGCGTGTGACCGGGTCTAGCGCGCCAAAGGGTTCGTCCATTAGCAGCACATCGGGGTCGGCAGCTAGTGCACGCGCTACGCCAACACGCTGCTGTTGCCCCCCAGAGAGCTGGTGAGGGTAGCGGTGGCGGTAAATAGATGGCTCCAGGTCGAACAATGCGAGCAGTTCGGCTACGCGCGCATCAATACGGTCAGCGCTCCACCCCAAAAGCTGCGGAACTGTGGCAATGTTGCGCGCCACCGTCCAGTGCGGAAACAAGCCTACCGACTGAATCGCGTAGCCCATACGGCGGCGCAGGTCGCGCACATTAAAGCTGTAGATTTCCTGCCCATCCAGCAAAATGCGGCCACCATCATGGTCCACCATGCGGTTAATCATTTTCAGCGCGGTGGACTTGCCCGAACCGGACGGGCCAATCAACACCACCAACTCGCCGTGTGCAATGTACAGGTTCAGGCCCGCAATGGCCACCGTGTCGCCATACGATTTGCGGACGTTGTCAAAAGTGATCATCCGGGGTGTCTTTCTAGCAAAGTTGCCAGTGCTTTGAATGCGGCGTCCGCCAGAACAGCCATCAGCACAATGGGCAATACCCCCAGCATGACCAGCTCATTGGCTGCGCTGAACAGGCCGTCAAACATCAGGGCGCCCAGCCCTCCTGCGCCAATCAGTGCGGTCACGGCGGCCAGCCCTATGGTCTGCACCACTGCCGTGCGCAGGCCGACCATCAGTACGGGCAATGCCAACGGCAGTTCTACCTGCCAAAACAACTGCCCTGCACCCATACCCATGGCCTTGGCGGCAGTGGTTACTGCTGTCGGCACTTGCTCTAGCCCGGCCAGCGCGGAACGCGTAATGGGCAGCAGCGAATACAGCACCAGTGCCAGCACCGCCGGGGCCAAGCCCACCCCGCTGATGCCTGCGCGCGCCAGTGCGGGATGGCTGCTTGCCAACCACGCCAGTGGGGCCATGAGTAACCCAAATACTGCAATAGATGGCAACGTTTGAATGATATTGAGCACGGGAAACATCACTTGCCGCAGGCGCTTTACCCGCGTCATGGCCCAGGCCAGCGGCAAGCCCAGTAGCACGGCGGGCAGCACAGACAACACCACAATTTGCAAGTGTCGCAGCACCGCTGCGCCAAACACATCACTGCGGTTGGCGTACTCCTTCATGATGGACAAGTCTTGCCCCCATCCCAGAGCCATTAGCGCCATCAAAGGCAGCGAGGTCACCATAAGCGTCGCCAGCCTTGGCAAGGGCTTGAGCCCCAAGCGGCTGACTGCGTCCAAGCATGCCAGCCAAGCAACGACAACCAAACACCAAAAGCCGGCACCCAGCACGGTGCGGTACAGCGCAGATTCAGCTTGCACCACAGCGCTGGCATGCGTAGACGCCAGTGCCCACAGCAGCGCAATGAGGCCGCCCATGGCTACCACTGCCAGTCCTTGCGCGGTGCGGTTCTGGGGGTATAACGCCGCCCACACCAGCGCAGCAACAGCCAAAACGACTCCGGTGAGCGCAGGGCCCTGCAGTAAATCAACCAAAAAAACAGCTTCGCCAGAGAGAAGCCGATTGGGTGCGACGCGCACAAAAGGCAGGGCCCACGCCGCCCACAGGCCCAGCGCCATGCAAACGGCCAATACCGGATTGCGCGAAAGCGCTTTCGGTGGCTGGCCCATGGCTCGCAGCGGGGTTATTTGGTGAAACCTTTGCTACGCAGGTAGTCTGCGGCCACTTTGCGGGCGTCCACGCCTTCAATTTGAATGCGTGCGTTCAGCATTTGCAGGGTCGGGCCGTCCAGTGACTTGAAGATGGGTGCCAGCACTGTGGCAATGGCGGGGGTGCGCTTGAGTACCTCTTCACGCACCAGAGGTGCTGGGGCATACACGGGTTGTACGCCTTTAGGGTCTTCCATGACCACCAGCCCAAGCGCAGACACCGGGCCGTCGGTGCCATAGGCCATGGCGGCGTTCACCCCCGATGTTTTTTCAGCCGCCGCTTTAATGGTGGCGGACGTGTCGCCACCAGCCAACACCAGTGCCTGGTCGGCTTTCAGTTTGAAACCGTAAGCCAACTGGAAAGCTGGCATCGCGTCTGCGCGCTCCATGAACTCGGCAGAGGCAGCCAGCTTGAATGTGCCGCCGCCTGCAATGTAGCGGCCCATGTCATCCAGCGTGCGCAGTTTGTTGGCAGTAGCAATGTCCTTGCGCACGGCGATGGCCCAGGTGTTGTTGGCATTCGCAGGCTCTAGCCACACGATTTTGTTCTTCTCAAAATCCATCTTTTTGGCCAGCTCGTAGCCAGCGCGCAGGTCTTTCCACGCTTTGTTGCCTTCGTCACCCAACATGAAGGCTCCATTGCCGGTGTATTCGGGGTAAAGATCAATCTCGCCCGCCAGCAGCGCGGTGCGCACTACCTTGGTGTTGCCCAGGGACACCTTGTTTTCGGTTTTTATGCCATTGGCCTCTAACGCCAGCACTATGATGTTGCCCAGTAGCTTGCCTTCGGTGTCGATTTTTGAGCCCACACGTACTGCGCTTTGTGCGTGCGCTGCACCTACAGTCATCAAGCCTGCTGCTAGCGCGAGGAGGGTTCTACGCAAAAAATAGTGCGGTTTAGCCATGGATATTCCTTTAAAAAAGTGGACACAGGATAAGCGAATCCTATTACCCCCGAAAGTCTCTCCAGTTGGGCTGCCTGTGGTGCAATAAAAGCAAAACCAACCCCGAGGAGAATTTTATGAAAGCTGTTTGGAACGGCACCGTGATCGCCCAAAGCGACGACACCGTACTGGTAGAGGGCAACCATTACTTTCCCGTCAGCGCCCTGAACCGCGATTACGTGCAGTTCAGCAACCACAAAACCAGCTGCGCCTGGAAAGGCCAGGCCAGCTACTACTCGCTGATGGTGAATGGCGAGATGAACATCGACGCCGTTTGGTACTACGCCGACCCCAAACCCGAGGCCGCGATGGTGCGAGACCGGGTGGCGTTTTGGAAGGGTGTGCAGGTTTCGCAGTAGCCCGAAAATTAGCCGAATAGGTCGCTGGCCCTTGCGGACAATGCGCAAGCAGCTATAAATTCAGGAGCAATTTATTGCTCGGCCAATACCTTTAAATTAGCCAAGCCCTCTTCGTACTTGCCGCCGACCATCTTGTCCATGCTGAACACCAGGCTCATCAATTTCGAGATGAACGGGCTTGGGCCATACATGGCTTGTGTCACGGTAGTGGTGGTGCCTTGGGATAGTAGGGTGAACTCTACGGTGTTGTGGGCTTCAAAGGGGGTGATGAAGTCCAGCTTGATAAGCACTTTGCTGGGCGCAGCGGCTTCGGTAATTTCCATGCGCCCTTGGCCAATGTCTTTGTTGCCAGCCCAAGCGTAAACAGCACCCGGGCCTTGGGTCGCACCGGTATAGGTGCGTTGGATTGCGGGGTCAATTTTTTCCCAGGGCGACCACTTCTCCCATTGGTGAAAGTCGCTGATTAGCGCAAATATCTTGTCTGGTGAGGCATTGATGCGCGTGCTTCGTTCCACGCGGAAACTATCGGGGCGGGTGGCCGCATACAAAAGTGCCGCTGCAATCACGGCGATGACAACGGCTAGCAGAATTTTGAACATAACGGCTCCGAGTTTGGTGGCTGATGGTAGCAGTGGCTGTGTCTCCAGCTCGACCTTTGCAGAGTGGGGCTTCCGGTACGATGCGGCTATGACCACTGCAACGCTTCAGTCTCCCCACCACCCATCTACGGCTTCAGTTCCCCTCAAGCAAGACGCCGCCATCATCGGCATGGTGGGGCTGGTGCACGCCAGTTCGCACTTTGCGCACCTGATCTTGCCGCTGATGTTTCCGGTGTT
>JBJOLD010000083.1:0-4780 GCA_046045765.1 Pseudomonadota bacterium
TCATCAGTTGGGACGAGGCGCAAGACCGCCATCCCCACGACCCCCAGGACCCCAACCATACGTTTTATTTTTCGCTCGATGATGGCAATGTGATTGATGCCCTGTTCGGCGGTAACTCATCACGATGGATTAACCATTCTTGCGACGGTAACTGCGAGGCCGATGAGAAACATGGCCGTGTGTACATCAAAGCGCTGCGCAATATCAAGGCCGGCGAAGAGTTGAACTATGACTATGGTCTTGTCCTCGACGAGCCATACACGAAGAAGCTCAAGGCCGAATACCCCTGCTGGTGCGGCTCCAAGTCGTGCCGCGGAACGCTCCTAGCTCCCAAGACGGGCAGGAAGTAAGGCGTGGGTGCCATCTGGCCCGCCGAGGCAATTTGGGAGGCGGTGTTTCCATTGTTGCCAGACTTTACGGTTGAAATTCTTCCAGAAATAGATTCCACCAATACCGAGTTGATGCGCCGTGCCCACGCCGGGCAGCGCCACTCGGTGTTACTGGTGGCAGAACGCCAAACCGCGGGGCGAGGGCGGTTGGGGCGTGATTGGCACAGCGACACCCAAGGCCGTGGTACCACGCTTACGTTTTCGTTGGGCCTGCGTTTGAGCCCGGTCGATTGGTCAGGGCTGTCGTTAGCAGTGGGGCTGTCGGTGGCGCAAAGCCTGCACCCGAAGGTGCAAATCAAATGGCCCAATGATCTGTGGCTGTTCGAGCGCAAGCTGGCAGGCATCTTGATTGAAACCGCCACTTGGGAGGGCGAGCGCTACGCAGTGATTGGCGTTGGCATCAATATCGTTGCGGGGTCTACGGAGGGCTTGCGCACTGCGCCTGCAGGGCTGAGCGAGCTGCTTGCAGGCGTACAGGCGCCTGATGTGCTGGGGCAGATCGTGGCACCCTTGGTGCGCGATGTTGTGCGCTTTGCCAGCGCTGGGTTTGCACCGCTGGTGCCAGCATTTTCTAGCCGTGATGTGTTGCTGGGCCGCGAGGTGGTGTGCACGGACGGCTCCACGGGCTGGGCCCGTGGGGTTGACGCGACGGGGGCACTCATGTTGCAAACCGCTGCTGGAGTGAAAGCCGTTACCAGCGCCGAGGTAAGCGTCAGACCCGTAAACACACCCCTGCTGCATTTGTACTGATCATGCGTTTGATTGTTTTACTTCTGTTGCTGGCCAATGGTTTGTACTTTGCCTGGAGCCAGGGTTTGATGCGCGCCTATGGTTTTGCGCCGGTGCAGCAAAGCGAGCCGCACCGGCTTGCAAATCAAATTCATCCATCAATGTTGCGTTTGTTGTCAGCACAAGAAGCGCAAACGCTAGAGTCTCAATTACAAGCCGCCAAATTGCCTAAAACGTGTTTGCAAGCAGGCCCGTTTGATGCAGACCAGGCGACCATGTTGCGTACCGTATTGGAGGCTAATTTTCCGGTGGATTCTTGGCAATTGGAAGCTCAAATGTCGCCTGAGCGTTGGATTATTTACATGGGAAAATTTCCAACACAAGAGGCGTTAGCTAAGAAAAAGCAGGAGCTGTTGTCCATCCGTATCACCACGCTGCCATTGCAAAATGCGAACCTTGAGCTGGGCCTTTCTTTGGGACATTTTGATTCGCAAGCTAGTGCTACCGCGGCGTTGCTCGAATTGAATAAGCGCGGTTTGCGCACTGGGCGGGTTGTGATGGAGTCGACGCCAGCTCAGGTCCATCAGCTTAAGTTCGGTGGTCTAACTGAAGCATTGAAGCCCAAGCTGTTGGAAGTCAAAACCGCGTTGGCAGATAAGCCGTTGCTGCCTTGCGAAAGCTCAAGTCGCTAGGTCTTCGGTATCGCGATTGCGATTAAAGCGTACTGTAAAGCAAGCCCCTGGCGGTGTGTGGCCGGGTTTGCTGTCTTCTATTGTTACTGTGGCGTGGTGCTGGCGGGCAATTTCTAATACGATGGGTAAGCCCAGGCCCGAGCCATCTGCCTCGTTGCCCAGTGCCCTGTAGAAGGGTTGAAACACAAGTTCACGCTCTGCTAGTGCAATGCCAGGTCCGGAATCTTCTACTTGCAGCACCAGTACGCGGCTAAACGGGTCTATCAGTACCCGTGCCGTGATCACACCCGGTTTCTCGGGGCTAGAGGGGGTGTAGTTGATGGCGTTGTCCACCAAATTACGGATCATTTCTTTGAGCAACGTGGGGTTGCCAATGACCGTCACACCGTCGCTGTTGGGCTCAACACCCTCGTAGCCCACATCGATGGATTTATCCATCGCGCGCGGTACGCAGTCGCGAATTACATCCACTGCCAGTCGCGCAAAGTCGCACGCCTGATGGCTCAATACCGAGCCGCTACTTTCGGCTCGTGCAAGTGCTAAGAGTTGATTCACGGTGTGGGTAGCCCGAATGCTGGAGCGGCCAATTTGACGTAGCGATTGCTTTAAGTCTTCGGCACTACCGCCCTCGCGTTGCGCTAAGTCGGCTTGCATGCGCAGCCCTGCCAACGGGGTTTTTAATTGGTGTGCAGCGTCAGCTAAAAAACGTTTTTGGGTGGCAATGGAGTCTTTTAAACGCATCAATAGATCATTTACCGACGATACCAGTGGCACCACTTCCAGAGGCACAGCTTCTACGTCCAGGGGGCTCAGGTCATCAGGGTCGCGTGCGCGAATGCGTTCTTCTAACCTGTTGAGTGGCTTGATCGCCTGTACCAGTGCCAACCACACCAACAGCACCGCAAGTGGTAACACCACAAATTGCGGCAGCATGACACCTTTGACAATCTCTGTGGCGAGCACGGAGCGCTTATCCATAGTTTCAGCAACTTGAACCAAGGCGGGGCGCAATTGCGGTGCATCCAAGCGGACCCACATATAAGCTACTTTAAGCTGAGTGCCTTGAAATTCGGCATCGCGCATGCGCACCTCACCGGGTGCTACCTTTTCATCCTCCGGGGGTAAAGGGAGGTTGCGTTCGCCACTCAAAAATTCACCGGTTGAGCCCAGAACTTGGTAATACACCGTATCAGCGTCATCGGCACGCAAGAGCTCGCGCGCGGGCAAAGGTAATGCAAACTGAGCGCGGTTGTTCTTGACCGTAATGAGTTGTGCAAGTGCACCTACGTTGTATTCCAGCGCGCGATCAAAAGGTTTGCCCGCAATGCCTTGTGCCACTAACCAAGTCAGCACCAAGCTAATGGGCCAAAGTAACAACAGAGGCGTGAGCATCCAGTCCAGGATTTCCCCGAACAGACTGCGTTGCTCACGTTGGAATATCTTCAAGGGTTTATTTTTTCCAAACAGTACCCCAAGCCGCGCACTGTGGCGATGCGAATAGGCCCCTTTTCAATCTTTTTGCGCAGACGGTGGATGTACACCTCAATAGCGTTATTACTTACCTCTTCACCCCACTCGCATAGGCGCTCTACCAGCTGGTCTTTACTTACTAGGCGGCCAGCGCGCTGCAGCAGCACCTCTAGCAAGCCCAACTCGCGGGCTGAGAGCTCAACCATCTTGCCGTCGATGGTGGCTACGCGTCCTGCCTGGTCATAAGTCAATGGGCCATGTTTGATGCTGCTGCTGGTAGCGCCCATGCCACGGCGTACTAAGGCGCGAACGCGCGCCTCCAACTCTTGCAGGCTGAAAGGCTTGGCCATGTAGTCATCAGCGCCATAGTCCAACCCCTTGACGCGCTCTTCCACGCTGTCCGCGGCGGTCAAGATCAGTACAGGTAGCGAGGAGCCCCGACCGCGCAGTTTTTTGAGTACTTCCAGCCCGTGCATTTTGGGCAGGCCCAAGTCCAAAATTAACAGGTCAAACTCAGTGTTGGTCATGAGCGCCGCATCGGCCTCCGAGCCGCTGGCCACGTGGTCAACCGCAGCTCCTGCGCTGCGTAGCGCGCGTAGCAAACCATCGGCAAGTACTTGGTCGTCTTCGGCAATCAAAATTCGCATGGTGTCTCCTTATTATTTTGCGATTTTAGGCGTGCTATCAGGCGTGCACTTAATGGGCGCAGTAGGCTTCCAGCCCCAACACGATGATGGTGGCAACTTCGGGGCTGGTGGCGCTGCGCATCTCGTCCTCGGCCTGCGCCACGGCCTGCTCGTGGGCCTTGAGCCATGCTAGCCCCGTAGGGGTAAATTGCACCAGACGTGCCCGCCCGTCGTTGGCGTCGTCCTCACGCATTACCAGTCCCCACGCCTCACACTGGCCGACCAAGGTGCCCATGGCCTGCTTGGTCATGCCAGCGCGCTGGGCCAGTTCGGTCACACGGGAACCCTGCAATGCAAGGTGGCGGGTGATATGGATGTGCGCTGCTCCGACCTGTCCGCGCGCTACCAGGTTGGACAGACCCAGCGGCACGACAGGATTGCGCGCCATGAGTTCCATAACACGTACGTCAAAGCGTTCGATCGCCATGCGCAGCCAATGCCCTACATGGTTGTGTCGCCATGAATCAGAGGCTGGGTTGATGCTATTTTTCATTACTGCAAATAGTAATGCAAACTGACTAAAAAAACAGTTTACTGATTTCAATAGGGTGCGCTAAACTACTGTTCAAGCATCCAGCCTGTAACGAACCTCAGTGGTTTAGCCAGATGCCTTAATGCACTAACCAATTGATTTTCAAGGAGTTTTCCATGGACGCACCTGTCAAGAACCCCAACAACACCAACGGCGCTAACAGCGAAAAGGCCAAGGCCTTGCAAGTGGCGCTGGCCCAAATTGAGAAGCAGTTCGGCAAAGGCACCATCATGCGGTTGGGCGAAGGTGAAGTGATTGAAGACATCCAAGTGGTGTCTACCG
>JBJOLD010000111.1:0-2643 GCA_046045765.1 Pseudomonadota bacterium
GCATAACCAGGCACTGCCCCGCCTCAGAGATATAGCCTGTTTTTTGTAGACCGATGTCCCAAGCTGGGTTTTTGACCAAGCGGTTGGTATTGTTGTATTGCAAGGTGCGGTGGCCCACGGCAACTTGGTAGCCGGTGGAGGTGGACAACTCGCGCAAGGTAGGGTCACCATAAGCAAAATTTACTAGCGTGGCGAGATCGCGGGCGCTGGATTGGTTTTTGCTGGATAGGCCCGTGGGCTCGACGTAACTGGTCTCGTGCATGCCGATAGATTTGGCCTTGGAATTCATTAAGCTAACAAACGTAGACAAACCACCAGGGTAGGTGCGCCCCAGGGCATGGGCAGCACGGTTTTCGCTGGACATTAGCGCTAAATGCAGAAGTTCGCCGCGACTAAGCTGTGTGCCCACTGCCAAGCGAGAGGAACTACCTTTTTCAGTGTCCACATCATCTTGAGTAATAGTGATGGCTTCGTCCATGGGCAAGCGGGCTTCGCTAATCAAAACGCCAGTCATGAGCTTGGTGATGGAAGCAATGGGCAAAACGGCGGATTCGTTTTTGCTAAACAGCACTTCTTTAGTGTCTTGGTCTACCACTAAGGCCACGCTAGAGCGCAGGGCCAAGGTGTCTTGTGCGCCATGCAAGCCGGCGATTTGACCGAAAGAAGGTCGGGCTGGCACGCGTACAACGGCGACTTTTTTACGGCTGGGGGCCGCTTTAGCAGATACCTTTTTAACAGCAGGCTGAGAGGCATTGGCGGTCTGCCGCTTAACGGTTGCCGCTGCAGGATTGGCAAAGGCCAAAACCAAAGTAAGAGTGGCTGCCAACGCGCTGACGAGGTGTGTAAAGCGATTCAAAATATGTCCCAACCGGTAGGAATGGCAAAGCCGATGGCCGTGAGTGTAAACAAAAAAGTCACGCAAGATCAACTACTTGCGTGACTTTCTTCATCCTGCCACTGTAAAGATAACCCGCTAGCCCTGAGCAGCCACGCGGTCGGCCTTGCTGTGCAGCTTGTTAAGAGCACTTAAGTACGCTTTGGCGGAGGCAACCACAATATCGGGGTCGGAGCCAACACCGTTGACTACACGGCCACTGTTTTGCAGACGCACGGTAACCTCGCCCTGGCTTTCAGTAGAGCCACTGATGGCATTAACAGAGTAAAGCACCATCTCAGCACCGCTTTTTACGTGCGCCTCGATTGCTTTGAGGGATGCGTCAACGGGGCCGTTGCCATCGGATGTGGTCTTGACCTCTTTGCCATCAGCAGTGAAAACAATTCTGGCTTGGGGGCGCTCACCGGTTTCGCTGTGTTGAGACAGCGAAACAAACGCATATTGCTCTTTGTCGTTGGTGACGTTTTCTTCGCTAACCAAGGCTAAAATGTCTTCGTCAAAAATCTCACTCTTACGGTCTGCAAGTTCTTTGAAGCGGGCGAAGGCAGCGTTGATCTCGGTTTCGCTCTCCATTTGCACACCCAACTCTTGTAGGCGCTGTTTGAAGGCGTTGCGGCCGCTAAGCTTGCCCAATACAATTTTGTTGGCTGTCCAACCCACGTCCTCGGCACGCATGATTTCGTAAGTGTCGCGGGCTTTGAGTACGCCGTCCTGATGAATGCCCGAGGCATGGGCAAACGCATTGGCGCCCACGACAGCCTTATTGGGTTGAACTACAAAACCAGTGGTTTGGCTAACCATACGGCTAGCGGCCAAAATGTGTTTGGCGTCTATGCCAAGGTCAAGGTTAAAGTAGTCACGGCGCGTTTTGACAGCCATAACAATCTCTTCCAAGCTGCAATTGCCAGCGCGCTCTCCCAAGCCATTAATGGTGCATTCCACTTGCCGTGCGCCGCCGATTTTGACACCCGCCAATGAGTTGGCTACCGCCATACCGAGGTCGTTGTGGCAGTGCACAGACCAAATGGCTTTGTCAGAATTTGGGACACGCTCGCGCAGGGTTTTGATGAAGTTGCCATACAGCTCGGGTATGGCGTACCCCACGGTGTCAGGGACGTTGATGGTGGTGGCACCTTCGTTAATTACGGCTTCGATGACGCGGCACAGAAAGTCAACATCACTGCGGTAGCCGTCTTCGGGGCTGAACTCGATATCTTCTACTAAGTTGCGGGCAAAACGCACCGATTGCTTGGCCTGCTCAAAGACCTGATCGGGGGTCATGCGCAGCTTTTTTTCCATGTGCAAAGCACTGGTGGCGATGAAGGTGTGAATGCGGGCGCGATTGGCACCTTTTAATGCTTCGGCAGCACGTGAGATATCGCGATCATTGGCGCGGGACAGGGAGCAAATCGTGGAGTCTTTGATAGTGTTGGCGATGAGTTGTACGGCCTCAAAATCACCATTAGAACTAGCAGCAAAGCCGGCTTCAATAACGTCAACCTTCAGGCGCTCCAACTGACGGGCAATGCGCAGTTTTTCGTCGCGGGTCATGGAAGCGCCGGGAGACTGCTCACCATCGCGCAAGGTGGTGTCAAAAATAATTAACTTGTCGGTCATGGAATAACTCCTTTAATCTTCAAAAACTTGCAACATTTGTCTAAGACATAAAACGCAAAAGGCCTGTTGCGAGAGCTAAATTTTTTGCCCTATTTGTGCAAACCGCGCTCGTCGGGTTCATCGGTAGAAGT
>JBJOLD010000124.1:0-4719 GCA_046045765.1 Pseudomonadota bacterium
GGCTCTGGTGCGCGCATAAACGCCTCACCTACCAGAAACGCATTCACGCCCGCAGCGCCCATACGCAGCACGTCTTCGCGAGTGATGATGCCGCTCTCTGTTATCAGCAACCGGTCCGCAGGCACTCGGGCTTTGAGCGCCAGCGTGGTCTCCAGTGACACTTCAAATGTTTTGAGATTGCGGTTGTTAATGCCAATCAGCGGCGTCTTGAGCTGCAAAGCGCGGTCCAGTTCGACGCCGTCGTGCACCTCCACCAGCACCGCCATGTCCAGACTGCGGGCGATGGCTTCAAACTCCTTCATCTGCGCGTCTGTCAGGCAGGCCGCGATCAGCAGGATGCAATCCGCACCCATGGCACGCGATTCGTAGATTTGGTACACATCCACGATGAAATCCTTGCGCAGCACAGGCAACTGGCACGAGGCGCGGGCTTGTTTCAAGAAGTCGATCTCACCCTGAAAGAACTGCTGGTCGGTCAAGACCGACAAGCAAGCAGCGCCGTATTCGGCATAACTTTGGGCAATGTCGGCGGGAATGAAGTCTTCGCGCAGTACGCCTTTGGAGGGGCTGGCCTTTTTAACCTCGGCAATCACCGCAGGCTGGCCTGCGGCAATCTTGGCGCGAAGCGCGCCCACAAAGTCGCGGGTCAGCACCCGGGATTCTGCGTCAAACCGCATAGCCTCCAGCGACTTGCGTCGTTTGGCCTCGGCCACCTCTTGGTGCTTGACGGCAACGATTTTGTCCAGAATATCAGTCATGTTGGTTTGGCTCCTGAGAGCCCTTTTAAAGAATATTGACGAACACACGGCGCGACAGAAATGCCAATCGCCATCCACGCCTCGGGGCTGTTGAGCAGCGCCATTTAAACGGCGCTCAACGCTTTGGAAGCAGCCACCAGCGCATCCAACTTGGCTTTGGCTGCTCCTGATTCGATAGCTGCTTGCGCAAGCTGGATGCCGTCTTGCATGGTTTTTGCCACATTGGCAGCGTACAGCGCAACACCGGCATTGAGCACCACGATATCTTTAGCGGCACCGCTTTGGTTGTTCAGCACGCCCATCAGCATGGCCTTGGAATCTTCGGCGGTTTCCACTTTCAGGGCACGGTTGCTGGCCATGGTCATGCCGAAGTCTTCGGGGTGAATCTCGTACTCCAGCACTTCGCCGTTTTTTAGCTCGCCCACCAGCGTGGCAGCACCCAGGCTCACCTCGTCCATGCCATCGCGGCCATACACCACCAGCGCGTGCTCAGCACCCAGGCGCTGCAAGGCGCGCACCTGAATACCCACCAAATCTTGGTGAAACACCCCCATCAAAATATTGGGTGCACCGGCCGGGTTGGTCAGCGGGCCCAACAGGTTGAAAATGCTTTTGATGCCCATCTCACGGCGCACCGGGGCTACGTTTTTCATGGCGGGGTGGTGGTTGGGCGCGAACATAAAGCCCACGCCGTGCTCGGCAATGCACTGCGCAATGGCCTTGGGCGACAGGTTGATGTTGACACCCAGCGCCTCCATCACATCGGCGCTGCCGCTCTTGCTGCTGACGCTGCGCCCACCGTGTTTGCTGACCTTGGCACCGGCCGCGGCGGCCACAAACATGGTGCAGGTGGAAATATTGAAAGTGTGTGAGCCGTCGCCCCCCGTGCCCACAATGTCCACCAGCGCCGAGCGGTCCGCCACCTCCACCTTGGTCGAAAACTCGCGCATGATTTGCGCGGCGGCAGTGATCTCGCCGATGGTTTCTTTCTTGACCCGCAGACCCGCGGTGATAGCGGCAATCATCACCGAAGACACCTCGCCGGACATGATCTGTCGCATCAGGTGCAACATTTCGTCATGGAAAATTTCGCGGTGCTCAATGGTGCGTTGCAGCGCTTCTTGCGGGGTGATTTTGCCGATCTGGTTGGGCATATGCGGGTCTCCTTAACTTGTGGGATTGTCGGTCAGGGCCAGCTTGAGCCCGAATGCGATGAATAGGGTGCCTGCGATGCGGTCCAGCCAAAGGAATAAGCCCCCACGCTCCGACGTTGCGCGGGTCTCTGTACCGGCGCGCTGGGCTGTGGTTCGCTGCAGCAGCCAGTCGGCAGCCACGGCCCAGCCAATGTTGACCCACATGCCGTTGAAGGTGAACAGCAGCCCGAGCAGAAAAAACGCTAAGGGCTTATTGGCCACGGTGGGCGCGATGAACTGCGGCAAAAACGCCAAAAAGAACAGCGCTACCTTGGGGTTCAGTGCGTTGGTGGCGAAGCCTTTGGCGAACATATTCACAGCGCTGTTCGCAGTTTTAGCCCCCGTGGAACGGGCATCAGCAGCTACTAAAAACGTAGCATTTTGCTTGGCAGACAGCAGCATGCGCAGCCCCACGTAGACCAAATACAGCGCCCCCGCCCACTTGAGCACCATGAACGCCGTGGCAGACGCGGCCATCAACGCGCTCACGCCCAGTGCGGCGGCGACGATGTGCACAAAGCAGCCTGCCGTAATGCCCAACGCCGCCACGATGCCAGCACGCACACCCAGGCGCAGCGCGTGGGTGACCACGTACAACACGTCCGGCCCCGGAGTCAGGTTGAGCAGCAACCCGGCGGCGATAAAGAGGAGCAACTGGTCTAGGGGCATGGGCAATTCAGGAACAGCAAGTCAGTACACGGCTGTGCGAGGGGCTTGTGGCGCTGCATTTCCAGATACATCTCCAGACGCATTTCCCGAAACTTTTTCAGCAGCAGCTTCTCCAGCTTCACCTAGCACTTTGGAAGCCGCCTGCCCTACCTGGTGCGCGTTGAAAAACGCACGAACACAGGCCACCGTGTGGTCAATGCCAGCCGCATCCACATCCAGATGCGTGACAAACCGCAGGCCAATCAGCCCCGTGGCCAGCACGCCCTGAAGCTTGAGGTAGGCCAGCAGGTCTGCGCCACGGCCGTCGGCCACATCCAGAAACACGATGTTGGTGTTGACCGAGCGCACGCTCAAGCCCGCAATGCCCTGCAACCCTTGCGCCAAGCGCTGCGCCAGCGCATGGTCATCGGCCAAGCGCTCAAGGTGGTGGTCCAGCGCATGGCTGGCCGCCGCCGCCAGCAGCCCGACTTGCCGCATTCCGCCCCCGGCCATTTTGCGGATGCGGTGAGCGCGGGCGATCAGCTCTTTGCTGCCGCACAGGGCGGAACCCACCGGCGCGCCCAGGCCCTTACTGAAGCACACTGATACGCTGTCAAAGTGGCTGGTGATGCGCTTTGCGGAAGCAATGACGCCCCCACGCTCCACCGCTAGCGCGGGTCGCTGCCCCCCTAGGGGGCCGCCGCCGACTTGGGGCGACCCGGCGTCGGCCGCTTCTTGCGCCAAAGCCACCGCGGCATTAAACAGCCGCGCGCCATCTAGATGCGTGGCCAGCCCATGCTGGCGTGCCACCGCTGTGGCCTGCTGCAAGTAGTCCATGGGCATGGGGTGACCGTTCCAGGTGTTTTCCAAGCACAGCAAGCGGGTGCGGGCAAAGTGGCAGTCGTCGGGTTTGATGGCCGCCGCAATGTCGGCCAGCGCCATCTGCCCGGACGCGTCTTGCGCCAAAGGCTGCGGTTGCACGCTGCCCAGCACGGCTGCACCGCCGCCCTCGTAGCGGTAGGTGTGGGCCAACTGGCCCACGATGTACTCATCGCCACGACCGCAATGGGCCAGCAGGCCGCACAAATTGCTCTGCGTGCCGGTGGGCATGAACAGCGCGGCCTCGAAGCCCAGCATGGCGGCAATCTTGTCTTGCAGCGCGTTGACGCTGGGGTCGTCACCGAACACATCGTCGCCCAAGGGGGCGGCCATCATGGCTGCGCGCATGGCGGGCGTGGGCTGGGTTACCGTGTCGCTGCGCAAATCAACTATTTTGGTCATATTGGCCTCTAGCCCTTGTGGAATATGCGTAACTAGCTATGTATTTTGTAGCAATTTACAACGTGCTTATTGCAAAAAATTCTTCAGCATGGCGTGCCCATGCTCAGTCAGGATGCTCTCCGGGTGGAACTGCACGCCCTCCATGCGCACCGCGTGCGCCAGGCCGTTGTGCCGCACACCCATGATTTCGCCATCGTCTGTCCAGGCCGTCACCGTCAAATCTTTGGGGCAACTGCTGCGCTCTATGGCCAGCGAGTGGTAGCGGTTCACGGTGAACTGCTTAGGCAGCCCGGCAAACACGCCTTCCTGCGTGGTGGTGATCACGCTGGTTTTGCCATGCATCAGCTCCTGCGCCCGGATGATCTTGCCACCCATGGCCGCGCCAATGCTCTGGTGCCCCAAGCACACGCCCAAAATCGGCAGCTTGCCCATGAAGTGCTGAATCGCCGCCACCGAGATGCCGGCTTCCGCCGGTGAGCACGGGCCGGGTGACACCACCAAGCGGTCGGGGTTGCGCGCGGCGATGCCTTCAATGGTGATTTCGTCATTGCGAAACACCTCTACGTCTGCACCCAGCTCCCCAAAATATTGCACGATGTTGTAGGTGAAGCTGTCGTAGTTGTCCACCATCAGGAGTTTGATTTTTTGCGTCATGCTGATTACTCCAAACCTTGTTCTACCAACTCCGCGGCGCGCAGCAGCGCACGGGCTTTGTGCTCGGTCTCGGCCCATTCCAGCTCGGGCACGCTGTCGGCCACCACACCGGCGGCGGCTTGCACATACAGGGTCTGGTTTTTGATGATGCCAGTGCGTATGGCAATGGCCACGTCCATGTCACC
>JBJOLD010000285.1:0-6234 GCA_046045765.1 Pseudomonadota bacterium
GATGCATTGGCGGATGATGGTCCAATCATTGTGTCGTGTGCCGCATTGCTAAGGGTGGATTTTGCAGCAGCCGGGAATATTTTGAATTGGGCCGCAGTGCGCCAAACGCAAGGCCGCCAGGTGCAGTTCCGAGAAGTGCATCGGTTAGTAGCGGCTTTTTTCAATGTCATAGGCATTAACGAGCATGCACGCGTGCTTCCACGGGCAATTTAGTGATGCGATTCGCAACACTGTGGTCCTTTGCAATATTTGTGTTTCGGGTTGCCGTCTAAGACTAATTTCATATGGAACAATTTCACGGTACCACTATCATCAGCGTTCGTCGAAAAACTCCGGATGGCTATTCGGTTGCAATCGGCGGAGATGGCCAGGTCACTTTGGGCAACATTGTGGTTAAAGGCACCGCCCGTAAAGTGCGAAAGCTTCACCACGGCAAAGTGCTCGCCGGGTTTGCGGGTGCTACAGCAGATGCGTTTACCTTGTTTGAGCGATTTGAGGCCAAACTAGAAAAGCATCAGGGGCACTTGGTGCGGGCGGCCATTGAGCTCACCAAAGACTGGCGCACCGACCGCGTACTGCGGCGTCTGGAGGCCATGCTGGCAGTGGCTGACAAAGAAGCCTCCTTGATCATCACTGGCAATGGGGACGTTTTGGAACCTGAAAACGGCATTGTTACCATTGGCTCGGGTGGCGCTTATGCCCAGTCCGCAGCCATAGCATTGCTCAACCACACGGATCTCTCGGCAGCGGATATCGTCAAGCGCTCGCTGGAAATTGCGGGAGAGTTGTGCATTTATACCAATATGCACCACACCATAGAAACCCTGGATTGAAAGCTGCCATGACTCCGCAGGAAATCGTCGCTGAATTGGATCGGCACATTGTTGGGCAGGCCCAGGCTAAGCGTGCTGTGGCTATTGCGTTGCGCAACCGTTGGCGTCGTCAACAGGTGGACTCAGCGCTAAGGCATGAGATCACACCCAAAAACATTTTGATGATTGGCCCCACGGGTGTGGGCAAGACTGAGATTGCCCGTCGTCTTGCGCGGCTGGCAGATGCCCCTTTTATCAAGGTCGAGGCAACCAAGTTCACGGAAGTGGGTTACGTCGGCAAAGACGTGGACTCTATCATCCGAGATCTTGCAGACATTGCCGTCAAACAGACCCGCGAGGCTGAAAAAAGCAAAGTGCGCGAGCGTGCCCACGATGCGGCTGAAGAGCGAATTTTGGACATTCTGATTCCACCTGCTAGAAGCGAAATCGGATTTTCCGCAGCCGATGTACCTGAGAGCACTGCGCGCCAGACATTCCGCAAGAAGTTACGCGAAGGGCAGTTGGCCGATCGCGAAATTGAGCTCGATGTAGCCATTCCCTTGCCGCAGATGGAAGTCATGGGGCCACCCGGTATGGAAGAAATGACGGAGCAGTTACGGGGTATGTTTGGGCAAATGGGCCAATCCAAAAAGCAGACCCGCAAGCTGAAAATAAGTGAAGCCCAAAAATTACTAGCCGACGAAGAAGCAGCCAAGTTGGTGAACGAGGATGACATTCGTTCCCGGGCACTGAGCATGCTGGAGCAGAACGGCATCGTATTCATCGATGAAATTGATAAGGTCACGTCGCGTAGCGAAGGCAGTGGTGCCGAGGTTTCACGCCAAGGCGTGCAGCGGGACTTGCTTCCATTGGTCGAGGGCACCACGGTCTCCACCAAATATGGCATGGTAAAAACTGACCACATTTTGTTTGTTGCGTCAGGAGCATTCCATCTCAGCAAGCCCAGCGATTTGATTCCAGAATTGCAGGGGCGCTTTCCTATTCGTGTGGAACTTAAATCGTTGTCTGTTGCTGACTTTGAAGCGATCTTGACGCAAACCCACGCTTCCTTAACCCGTCAATACCAAGCATTGCTGGCAACCGAGAACGTCACCTTGCACTTCACCCCCGAAGGCATCACGCGGCTGGCTCAGATTGCCTTTGATGTCAACGAGCGCACGGAAAATATCGGTGCACGCCGTTTGTCGACTGTGATGGAGCGCTTACTGGATGATGTGAGCTTTGATGCGGCATCCATGCATGGGCAGACCGTCGAGATTGACGCTCCGTATGTGGATACACGTTTGGCGGAACTGAGTCAAAACGAAGACTTGTCGCGCTATATCTTGTGAATGCGACGAATGAAGGTGGCGCTTCAAGCGTTACTTTCATTAGCATCGCTAAGTCCTTCATTTAGAACGATTTTTGGGTTGTTGTGACCTTTAAAATCGCTTCTAAGTCGTTGATTTCATTGAAAAAAATCTTGTAATACCCCTTGCGAAGACGGCATTTGCTGATACAGTGCAAAAAAGTGCAATTAAGTGGTGAAAAGTGCCTCTGAATTGCTAAATCAAGCAGATTTGCAAGAAAAGGGTGTTCTGTCGTGTTTCAAGGGGCTTCGTCTCTCAGTCTGGATGCAAAAGGTCGGCTCTCTGTGCCTACTAGGCATCGTGACGTGCTGAGCGCCACGGCAAACGGGCAACTCACCATCACCAAGCATCCACATGGATGTCTTATGGTGTTTCCGCGCCCGGAGTGGGAAAAATTCCGCGAGCGTATTGCCGCCTTGCCCATGTCCGCCCAATGGTGGAAGCGTATTTTCTTGGGTAATGCGATGGATGTCGAAATGGACTCCACCGGTCGCGTCTTGGTGTCGCCCGAGTTGCGTGAGGCCGCTGGCATTAGCAAGGACACCATGTTGCTGGGTATGGGTAACCATTTCGAGTTGTGGGACAAGGCAACTTACGACGCGCAAGAAGCCAAGGCGATGCAGGGCGACATGCCCGACGTCTTTAAAGACTTTTCGTTTTAGGTCGTAGCGGTGGAAGCGACCTGGCCTCACACCACAGTATTGTTGAACGAAGCAGTTGATGCATTGTTCAGCAATGGAAAACATCCGTATCCCCTTGCTGAAAATGGAACCTATGTCGATGCCACGTTTGGGCGAGGCGGGCATTCGCGGCTCATCTTGTCGCACCTGGCAAGCGATGGCCGTCTCATTGCATTTGACAAAGACCCGCAGGCGGTAGCGGATTCGCAATCGATTGGCGATTCGCGTTTTTCGATCCGGCATGAAGGGTTTGCCAACCTGGGTGAATTGCCAAATTCCAGTATTTCTGGTTTGTTGATGGATTTGGGGGTCAGCTCTCCGCAAATCGACACACCCGAGCGGGGTTTCAGCTTTCGGTTCGAAGGTCCGTTGGACATGCGTATGGACACAACGCGTGGGCAGAGTGTGGCGCAGTGGCTTGCCACTGCTGAAGTCAATCAAATCACGGAGGTAATACGTGAATATGGCGAAGAACGGTTTGCTGGGCCAATTGCAAAGGCGATTGTTGCTCGCCGACAGGAACGGGGCCCAATTTCAACCACCACCGAGTTGGCCCAACTCGTGGCTGGCACGGTCAAAACCCGCGAGCAGGGCCAGAACCCTGCAACGCGCACATTTCAGGCTTTTCGGATTTTCATCAATGCTGAGCTTGAGGAGTTGCAACAAGCGCTAGAAGCGAGCCTGGCAGTGTTGCAACCGGGGGCGCGCTTGGCGGTCATCAGCTTTCATTCGCTAGAAGACCGCATCGTCAAGCAATTCATTGCCAAGCACTCACGTGAGGTGTACGACCGGCGGATGCCTTTTGCCGCACCGCAGGTCATGAAGCTGGAAGCCTTAGGCCGCATCAAGCCCAGCGCCGAGGAGGTTCGGGGTAACCCGCGCTCCCGCAGCGCCATAATGCGCGTGGCCGTGAGGACGACGGCATGATAAGAATCAACTTGGTCTTGGCGGTTTCCGTCGTTGTCAGTGCTGTGTATTTGGTAAGTGTGCAGTACCAATCTCGCCATGTGTTTACCGAGCTTGACAAGGCGCGCGCTGAGTCAAAGCGACTTGAAACTGAGTACGAGCGCCTGCAAGTTGAAAAACGCGCACAAGCTACCCCGGCCCGGGTGGAGAAAATTGCCCGTGAAAAGCTGCAAATGCGCCAAGCGCTGCCATCAATCACCACCTATGTGACTTACGCTGAATCGAACTCGGTGCCGGCCAGGACCACTCCGTGAGCAGTCGCAGCATTCAATACACATCAAGTCCATTGCTGGCGAGTCGCACGCCGGTGTGGCGCAGTAAATTTGTTGTGGGGGCTATTGCGCTGGCTTTCTGTGGGTTGGCAGCACGCGCCGCCTATATCCAAGTGTTTGCGAATGATTTTTTCCAGCGGCAAGGTGAGGTGCGATTTGCGCGTACTCTGGACTTGCCAGCGAATCGCGGCCGGATACTTGACCGCAATGGTTTGATCTTGGCGTCGAGCGTGCCTGCGCCTAGTATCTGGGCGATTCCAGAGGATGTAGACGCTGACAAAGCGCAGCTTGAAAAGCTGGCCAAGTTGCTGGATATGCCGCGAGCAGATCTGTCAAAAAAGCTAGGCGATGACGATAAATCATTCGTGTGGGTGAAGCGCCAAGTCGACGCAGATGTAGCGCAGCAGGTGGCTGAGCTCAATATCAAAGGCATCTACCAGCGCAAAGAATACAAGCGCCAATACCCAGAAGGCGAGTCCGCAGCGCACATCGTTGGCTTTACCAATGTGGAAGACAACGGGCAAGAAGGCGTTGAGTTGCTGTTTAACAAAGCGCTGTTGGGTCGCCCTGGCATGCGCCATGTGATCAAGGACCGATTGGGCCGTGCAGTTGAAAATGTGGGCGAAGTAGTACAGCCCGTGGCCGGGCGCGATTTGCAACTCAGCATTGACAGCAAGATTCAGTTTTTTGCGTACCAAAAATTACGCGATGCAGTCCTCACAAACCGTGCTCAGGCGGGCAGCGTGGTCGTTCTCGACGCTATCACCGGCGAGGTGTTGGCATTGGCCAACTACCCCAGTTATGTGCCCGATAAGCGCCAAAACCTGACGGGCGCACAGTTGCGCAACCGCGCGTTGACGGATACGTTTGAGCCTGGCTCGGTCATGAAGCCGTTCACCATTGGATTGGCCTTGGATACAGGGCGTGTGAAGCCCGGCACCATCATTGATACTGCGCCCGGGTCGGTGACTATTACGGGGGCAACTATCCGTGACTCACACCCGCATGGCGCACTCAGCGTGCAGCAGGTCATTCAGGTGTCCAGCAATGTGGGCACCACCAAAATTGCGATGCAAATGCCTGCTAGCGAAATGTGGTCAGCTTTCTCCCAAGCTGGTTTCGGTCAAAAACCGCAGATTGAATTTCCGGGCGTGGTGTCGGGCCGTTTACGCCCCTACAAGAGCTGGCGCCCGATTGAGCAGGCAACTGTGTCGTATGGATACGGCATGTCTGCGTCACTGTTTCAGATGGTGCGTTCGTACACCGTGTTCTCTCACGACGGACAAATTATCCCAGCCACATTGCTGAAAAGCAGTGAGCCCGCGGTGGGTGTTTCGGTGTTTTCGGCAGCTACTGCTGCCGAAGTGCGCAAGATGCTGCAAATGGCAGCGGGCCCTGGTGGCACCGGGCCCAAGGCACAAACCCAAGGGTATTCGGTCGGCGGAAAGTCTGGCACTGCCTATAAACAAATTGGCAAAGGGTATGGCACGGACGGCAACCGCAAGTACCGCAGTTGGTTCGTAGGCATGGCCCCGATTGACAAGCCCCGTGTGATTGTGGGCGTGATGCTGGACGAGCCCAGCGCAGGCAAATATTTTGGTGGTGAAGTGGCTGCCCCTGTCTTCAGCGAAACGGTGCAACAAACCTTGCGCATGATGGCGGTTCAGCCAGACATGGCAGTGCGCCCGCAAATTGTGGCCACTGCGGTGGACGAGAGTTTCTGATGATTGAACTCCACACCCCATCTCAAGCCGCACAGTGGTTGAAATCGCGCGTAATTGGCACGTTGCATGCGGACAGCCGCGCACTGAACGTGGGTGATGGTTTTATCGCCTGGCCCGGCGCGGCCACTGACGGGCGCAAGTTTGCGCAAAGTGCACTCGCACAGGGCGCAAGTGCATGCCTGATGGAAAAAGTGGGCGCTGAGGTCTTTGGACTTCATGGCGATGGTTTCGCTACCTATCTAGGGCTCAAGGCGGATACCGGCGCGATTGCTTCGGAATTCTTCGGTGCACCTTCTGAAGACTTGTCGCTTATTGCTGTCACAGGCACCAATGGCAAGACTTCTACCGCTTGGTGGCTGGCGCAGGCCTTGTCTGTATTGCCCCCGGGTGTAGCGCTGCCGTGCGGCGTG
>JBJOLD010000321.1:0-3317 GCA_046045765.1 Pseudomonadota bacterium
CTTCGTCACGTGGCAGTACGCGGCGCTGCACAGGCTCATCCAGCGAAGTAAGCTGCGTCATCTTCTTCTCAATAGCTGCCAAATCCTCAGGTGTGAACGGGCGCTTGTAAGAAAAGTCATAGAAGAAACCATGCTCAATCACAGGGCCAATAGTGACCTGGGCATCGGGGAAAAGCTCCTTAACGGCATAGGCCAGCAAATGGGCTGTGGAATGGCGAATCACTTCCAAACCATCCGCGTCTTTGCCAGTGATGATGGACAAGGCGCTGTTGGCAGTCATCTGAAAACTGGTGTCCACCACTTTGCCGTCCACTTTGCCCGCCAAAGCAGCTTTGGCAAGACCAGCGCCGATAGACGCAGCGACTTCAGCCACGGTAACGGGGCTGGGGAATTCACGTTGGGAGCCGTCAGGAAGCGTAATTTGAATCATGGTGAACCTGGAAAGAAAGAGAATTCTAGAAAGACAAAAGCGCGGTAGGGTCCGCGCTTTACTATGAATTTGATAGCTGGTTACGCACAAGGCGCGGGGACTAGCGGCCTATTTGCTTAAAAAAATCGCCGTTGTAGTTCGCGGTGTCATAACCAAACTGCCTTTCTCGCTCTTGTATAAAAATAGATTAATAATTTTAACCCACAGTCACTCGGCCAATGGCCAGAGACCCAGTACATCATAAATGCCCTTGCCGACATGGCTCCTGATCAACACAAACTCCGGTGCACGCCAACGCACCGGGGTGATGGGATGCACCGGGACAAAGTGTTTATCGTATGTCAGCGTCATGTGGGGCGTGAAGCTACGCGTTGCGCGCAGACCCTGGCTACGCATCGCTTCACCCAACTCTTCGCGAAAGGCCGTGAGATCACGGACACCCTCCCGGCCCGACAGAACATAAGTACCACTGCTTGGGTAACTCATTGCGGTGTCAAACACCACATCAAATGCATCGAATGCCAGAGCATCTCCCGCCCGGATGGCGGCGTCAATTAGATCTTGCGGAATTTCTGTGTAATTGCCCAAATCATGGCAGGTAACGTGTAATCGATGCGGCTTTAGCGGCTCACTGGTGAAGCCCTGCATACGTAGCAAAACGCCGCCCATTTTTGCGATCGCTACCGCATCCTCCGTCGTGGGAAAAAGGGAAAAGAACAAGGAATACGTATCGGGTTCACCCCCCTTTGGTCGGGGTGTTCTCACTGGAGTTCGTGGTTCGGAATCACCAAATAAAGAAAACTGTTCGCCCATTTTCTACGTTCGTAAAAGTTAAAAAGCTGGGCCTCTTTACAGGGACCCAGCTTCAAATTATCCAAGAACCGTGTTTAGTGGAACTGCTCTTCTTCGGTAGAACCCGTCAGCGCGGTCACACTGGACTTGCCGCCTTGAATCACGGTGGTCACTTCGTCAAAGTAACCAGTGCCCACTTCTTGCTGGTGCGACACAAAGCTGTAGCCACGCTCGCGGGCTGCGAATTCAGGCTCTTGCACCTTCTCTACGTAAGCGGTCATGCCACGCTTGACGTAGTCTTGTGCCAAGTCGAACATGTGGTACCACATGTTGTGGATACCAGCCAAGGTAATGAACTGGTACTTGTAGCCCATCGCACCGAGTTCTTTTTGGAACTTGGCAATGGTTGCGTCGTCCAGGTTCTTCTTCCAGTTGAAAGATGGCGAGCAGTTGTAAGCCAACATCTTGCCGGGGTGCTTGGCGTGCACAGCGTCAGCAAACTTCTTGGCAAATTCCAGATCGGGCGTGCCGGTTTCGCACCACACCAAGTCAGCGTACTCAGCGTAAGCCACAGCGCGGCTGATCGCTTGGTCCATGCCTTTTTTAGTTTTGTAAAAGCCTTCAGCAGTGCGCTCGCCAGTCAAAAATGGCTTGTCGTTTTCATCGTAGTCGCTGGTCAACAGATCAGCGGCTTCAGCATCGGTGCGGGCAATCACCAAAGTAGGCACGCCGTATACGTCGGCCGCCATACGGGCAGCAATCAGCTTCTGGCAGGCTTCGGTGGTAGGGACCAACACCTTGCCACCCATGTGACCGCACTTTTTGACAGAAGCCAGTTGGTCTTCAAAGTGAACGCCACCGGCACCAGCTCGGATCATGGCTTTCATCAATTCGTAGGCGTTCAACACGCCACCGAAACCAGCTTCTGCGTCAGCCACGATAGGCGCGTGGTAGTCGATATAGCCCTTGTCGCCTGGGCCAACACCTTTGGACCACTGGATTTCGTCGGCACGTGTGAAAGAGTTGTTGATACGCTCAACGACCTTTGGCACCGAGTCCACGGGGTACAACGACTGGTCGGGGTACATGGCGGAATATTCGTTGTTGTCCGCAGCGACTTGCCAGCCAGACAGGTAGATGGCCTTCACGCCAGCTTTGACCTGTTGCATGGCTTGACCACCCGTCAATGCGCCCAGACAATTGACGTAAGGTTCGTTATTCACCAATTCCCACAACTTCTCGGCACCACGGCGAGCCAAAGTGTGCTCTACCTGGAACGAACCGCGCAAACGCACGACATCAGCGGCTGTGTAACCGCGTTTGATGCCCTTCCAGCGGGGGTTAGTGGCCCAGTCTTTTTCAAGGGCTGCGATTTGTTGTTCGCGGCTCAACTGTTCGGTAATGGATTGCGGCATAAGAACACTCCTAGGTTGGTTAAACGGTCAGCACCATATGCATCAACACGTATGGTGCCATGGGAGTAATTCTAAGTCTTATATAAGACTTGATGCTTGTCTTATGTCTTATATAAGACATAAATTTTCATCAATAAAATCAAAGACTTAGGCTATTAATATCAAATAGTAAGTAGCAAATATCACATTGTAAAATTTTCACAATGCACTTGGAGTTGAAATTTCTCACTATATGAAAATCTACTACACATACCAAAAGTATGAATTGCCCACCACTCAGGCTCCTAGAGTGGGGAATCGATACGAATCCAAGTGGTTTTTGTCTCGGTGTATTTGTCAAAAGCGTGCAGTGATTTGTCACGCCCCACCCCGCTCTGCTTGAAGCCACCAAAAGGCACGGTGATGTCGTCTTCGTCATACTGGTTCACATGCACAGTGCCTGCACGCAAAGCACGCGCCACACCGTGGGCCTTGTTCAAATCGCTGGTCCACACGCCTGCCTGCAGCCCATACACACTGGCATTGGCCATGCGTACCACTTCCGCGGTGTCGGTAAACGACATCACAGACAACACGGGGCCAAAAATCTCTTCCCGGGCAATCGTCATCTCGGGAGTAACCCAATCAAAAATGGTCGGTTGCACATAGCAGCCACCAGTGTCTGAAAGCGCCTGTTCGCC
>JBJOLD010000145.1:0-6753 GCA_046045765.1 Pseudomonadota bacterium
CGTGGCGGCCACTCGGCAGGCGATCTCGCCTCTGTTCGCAATCAGGATTTTGTTAAACATGGGGAGTATCTCCGGAAGATTTCTTGGAAAAACGGAACGCGGGCTCTGCACCAGGGTCGGGCATACCGCTGAAGATTTTTGTCAGGCGAGAAAACAAAGTGCGCAGGTAGCGCCAGCAGGTGCGAATCAGCCAAAAGCTGATCACCACCACAGCCCCCAACGCAACCGCAAAAAACACAGGGTGTGTGACCGACAGCCACAAGGCCAGCGGGACTGCGCCGTCTTCCATCAAGGAAGCACCCATATTGGTAAACGGCTCGGGCGAGGTGTTGATGGCCGAGCGGGTGGTAGCTTTGGCCACATGGCTGGTGGCGGCCAACGAGCCGCCCAGCAAGGCGGCCACCAGCCCCATGCTGGCACTGTCTGCACCAAACACCCCTGCCGCCAACGCAGCGCCCGACGGAATGCGGATGACGGTGTGCACCATGTCCCACAGCGAGTCCAGCCCCGGCACTTTGTCAGCAAAAAACTCCACCAGCACCATAAAGCCGCTGACCGACAACACCACCGGATGTGACAGCAAGCGCAAGCCCTGCGGCAAATCGACCCAGCCCATGAAACCCGCCCACCCGGTCAGCAGCACCACCAGGTACAAACGCACGCCACTGGCCCAGCCCAGCGCGCCTGCCAGGGCGATAAGTTGTGCGGTGTCCAAGGCTTGCAGGTTCATGGCATTGCCCGTTTACATCCGGAACACGCCGAACTTGGTGTCCGGAATGGGCGCGTTCAGCGACGCGCTCAGGCCCAGCGACAACACACGGCGGGTATCAGCGGGGTCGATGATGCCGTCGTCCCACAGGCGGGCGGTAGCAAAGTAGGGGTGGCCTTGCACTTCGTATTGGTTGCGGATGGGGGCTTTAAAGGCGTCTTCTTCTTCCGTGCTCCAAGCACCGCCTTTGGCTTCAATGCCATCACGCTTCACCGTCGCTAGCACGCTGGCTGCCTGCTCGCCGCCCATGACGCTGATGCGCGCATTCGGCCACATCCACAAAAATCGTGGGCTGAAGGCGCGGCCACACATGCCGTAGTTGCCTGCGCCAAAGCTGCCGCCAATGATGATGGTGAATTTGGGCACCTGGGCCGTAGCCACCGCAGTGACCATCTTGGCACCGTTGCGCGCAATACCTTCGTTTTCGTACTTACGGCCCACCATGAAGCCGGTGATGTTCTGCAAAAACACCAGCGGAATTTTGCGCTGGCAGCACAGCTCAATGAAATGCGCGCCCTTGAGTGCTGACTCGCTGAACAGAATGCCGTTGTTGGCGATGATGCCCACCGGCATACCTTCAATGTGCGCAAAGCCACACACCAGTGTGGTGCCGTAGCGGGGCTTGAACTCGTGCAGCTCGCTGCCATCCACAATGCGGGCAATGATTTCGCGCACATCAAAGGGCTTACGCGTGTCGGTGGGAATCACGCCATACAACTCGTCTGCTGCAAATTTAGGAGCTGTTGGCGCTTGTGTGACAAGGGCTAGCGGCTTTTTTCTATTCAAATGGCTGATGGCTTCGCGCGCCAGCGAGAGTGCATGCAGGTCGTTTTGCGCCAAGTGATCGGCCACACCAGACAAACGCGTGTGCACATCGCCACCGCCCAAGTCTTCGGCAGTCACTACCTCACCCGTGGCGGCTTTCACCAGCGGAGGGCCACCCAAAAAGATGGTGCCCTGGTTCTTTACGATGATGGTCTCATCGCTCATGGCAGGCACATAGGCACCACCTGCGGTGCAACTGCCCATGACCACGGCGATTTGCGAAATGCCCTGCGCGCTCATGTTGGCCTGGTTGAAGAAGATGCGGCCGAAGTGGTCGCGATCAGGGAACACCTCGTCTTGGTTGGGCAAATTGGCACCGCCCGAGTCCACCAAGTAGATGCAGGGCAGGTGGTTTTGTGCAGCCACCTCTTGGGCGCGCAAATGCTTCTTGACGGTGAGCGGGTAATAGGTGCCGCCTTTCACGGTGGCGTCGTTGCACACAATCATGCAGTCCACCCCGCTCACGCGGCCAATGCCGACGATGACGCCTGCACAGGGCGCGCTGTCGGTGCCATCGCGGTCGGGGTACATGGCCAGTGCAGCCAGAGGGGACAGTTCCAAAAACGGCGCGCCGGGGTCCAGCAGCATGGCCACGCGGTCACGCGGCAGCAGCTTGCCACGGGCCGTGTGTTTGGCGCGAGCCGTTTGGCCACCGCCCATGGCGACTTTGTCGATTTGGGCGTTCAGGTCCGCTACCAACGCACGCATGGCGGTGGCGTTGGCAGCGAATTCCGCAGAGCGGGCGTTGAGTTGGGTCTCCAGAATGGGCATGGTGCGTGTCCGGTCAATATTGTCAGAGTAATTCACATTTTGACCGTCGCGGAGTGCTTTGTGCAGGCCAACAAGGTTGCAAATTGCGCCTCTTAATTGTTGCTGCAAAAACTCTGGCACACTGCGGCGATATGGCGCGCAATACCCGTATCGCAGCAACCCCAATGGCCTTTGTTCAGGCTATTGTGCTGGCCTTTGCGCGTTATGAAAAAAACCCGCAAAGCGCATTGAAACAGGCACAGATTGCGCCACAAGACGTGATGCAGCCGCAGGGACACATCACCGCATGGCAGATGGAGCAGCTCTCGGGTGCGGCCATGCAGGAACTGGATGACGAAGCACTGGGCTGGTTCAGCCGCCGCCTGCCCTGGGGCAGCTACGGCATGCTGGCACGCGCCTCTATCAGTGCACCCACTTTGCATTTGGCGCTGCAACGCTGGTGCCGCCACCACGGGCTGATCGCGCCAGACATTGCGTTGTCACTCAAGGTGGCGGGGGACGTAGCCAGCATCAGCATTGCCGAGCACACCGATCTAGGCGCGTTGCGAGAATTCTGCCTGGTATCGGTGTTGCGCAATATCCACGGGCTGGCCTGCTGGCTGGTGGATTCACGCATTCCGTTGCTCGCCGCACAGTTTCCGTTTGCGGCACCGGCGCATCACGACGCGTATGGCATTTTGTTTTCTGGCCCCACCGCTTTTGAAGCGGGCCCAGCCAGCCTTTGCTTCGATACACGCTACCTCAGCCTGGGCCTGCGCCGCGACGAAAAAGCACTGCAACAAATGCTGCAACACGCCCTGCCGCTCACCGTGTTGCAGTACCGGCGCGACCGGCTGCTGGTGCAGCGCGTGCGCCAGACGCTGGCCACCCACGCACAGCAAACCCACAGCGCAGAGGCATTGGCCACACTACTGCATGTATCGCCGCGCACCCTGCACCGCCAGCTCAAAGAAGAAGGCGCGACACTGCAAGGACTCAAAGACGAGGTACGCCAGACCCGTGCCGTAGATTTACTCAACCGCACCGATCGCCCAATCAAGCAAGTGGCCGAGGCGGCGGGGTTTAAGAACGAGAAAAGCTTTATCCGCGCCTTTAAAGGCTGGACCGGACGCTCGCCGGGCGAATTCAGGAGAAACCCATGATTACCCTCTATGGCGGTGGCTGCGCAGAGATCTGTGCCTAACCGACAAGTTCCCGCTTAGCACGCCGGCGAGGCCTTACAGCAAATCATGGCTGCCGCACGATCACCGGCTGAATTTCAAACACATTCACGTTGGTCGAATCGACTTTCACGCGCACCCAGTGCAGGGAAGGACTACCGAATGTCTGTAGACGTGTCAGATTTGGCAACAGCTTGCTAGGGCTGTATAAAGGCTTATCTACCTTGAAAAAATGCGTGTCACCATGCACAAACAGCACCTGCCCTTTGAACTGCTCTGTTTGCTGAACAAGTGCTGCCATGAAGTTACGGTAGCCGCTCACTCTTGGTGCTGTGCTTTCGTCAATTTCATCAGTTTCCGGCAGATCAAACCCGGGGTCGGCCTGCACGGTGACCACCAAGCCTATTGCGTTGTCAGCGCGGGCTTTTTCGAATGCCGTTGCAAGCCACATCACATTGGCAGTATCGCGCTCTAAATACTCCGCATTGGCTGCAGCGCACTGCTCTAGCGTGCGCGTACTCTTGGCCTGGCATTCTTTGTCATTGAGTACCTTGTTGTTATTGCTGCCCGGCATGTTGATACCAACAAACACCACCCCACCGCGGGTAAAACGTGTGTTCTCCACAAACATTTCCCCGGGACGTCCCTGGTGCTCAAGCGCCATTCGACTTTGGCCCAGACTGCCCGGGGTTGCAAACAAAGTACGGCGGATGTGCGCGAGGCGTTCCAGCCCGTCGTAGCCACCGTTATTCACACGGTGGCAATCGGTCCATTCGTTGTCGCCAGGCACATACACCACTGGCTTGACCATGCTATTAAACATTTTGAGCGCGTCAGCGTAAACATCATCCGTGCATTTAGAAACTCCATCCTTGATGTCACCGTCGTAAACGGAAAACGCGATATCTGATGTATTAATGCTTTGCAACACCGCTGGCAATTTTGGATCGTCTCCAGCCTTTTTGTAGGGCATATCACCCCACAGCCCAAATGCAAATCCACCTTGTTCTATCGAACGGGGCACTGCACAGGCACTCAAAAAGAATGGAATGACGACCAACGGAACGATGTAGCAAAAACGCATATTCAAACCTTGATTAAAGGAGCTTTCAGATTAGCGACCGCGCATGACAACTTGATGAAGCTATCGGTGGAGTGTGTCATGAAATCTTTATGCAGATTTCACGCTCGGTGGCCAACAACCGCCGAGGCACCAGCGGCAAAAATCCTGGCTCGCTCAGGCGCGCTAAGGCGATTGAGTTGCCGTGGGTATTGCCGCTAAGACTCCGTCCAGATACAACCACCGACCACCCTCGCACACAAAGCGACTGCGTTCATGCAGGCGCACAGCGCTGCCGCTTGCGGGCTTTTGGCGGGCGACAAACTCGACCTCGGCTGCATCGGGGTGTTCTGGCGTTGGCGGCTCATAGCTGCGGACCTCCAGCCCCAACCACTTGACCCCCGACTCAAACTCGATCGCCGCCGGGCGGTGGCTGGCGTGCCAGGAGGCCAGCAAGTAGGGCGCGCGCTCCAACACAAAGGCGCTGTAGCGGCTTCGCATCAGGGCTTGGGCATCAGGGGCTAAAGCGGGGTCCGTATGGCCGTCGCCTTCCAAGTAGCGGCCACAGCAATTGCCGTAGCGCAGCGGCTGCGTCTTGACATTGCGCTGGCCGCAAGGGCACGGGGCGTCTATTGGACAGTGTTTCATACTTTGCAGTGCCTGTTGCTGCGGGAGTAAAGCGGCCTTAAGCCTTGGGCGCGCGTTTGGCTTTTTGCTGCTCCAGCGTCTCGGTGGGGGCACCGGCCTTGACCCAGTCAGCCCAGCCACCGTCGATATGGGCCACATTGGTCATGCCCATATCTTGCAGGGCTTTGGTGGCCAGCGCGCTGCGCCAGCCTGCGCCGCAGAACAAGATGAACTCTTTAGACTCATCTGCAAACAGCTTCTTGTGGTACGGCGACTCAGGGTCTACCCAAAACTCCAGCATGCCGCGCGGTGCATGGAATGCACCCACCACAGTGCCGTCGTTCAGTTCGCGGATGTCGCGAATGTCGACGATCTGCACTGTGGGGTCTTGCAAGCGCGCTTGCACTTCAGCCACGGTGTAGGTGGTGACCTGGGCCATGGCTTCGTCGACCAGTGCGCGAAATCCTTTGGTGATGGGCATGGGGGTTTTCTCCTGTTGTGTTGTGATTTTGAACGGCTACTACGCGTTGTAAATGGCTGTGCCGTGCGTAGTCGCCGCACCAGAGCGTACCAAGTCCGCAACTAACAGATCGACCGCTTGCGAAAAATCCAGCCCGGCAAAGTACGTGGAGCAGGTAGATACAAAGTAAGACGTGTTTTGCGCCCACGCGATTAGTGCGGCGCGCTCCAAGTGCTGCGACTCCAACAACTTGAACTTGAGCAAGACTTTGGCGGCATACTGCAGGTGCTTGGCAGGCTGCGCCACAAAGCCGTCAAGCCGTTTGCGGGCAAACGCTATTGCCCCAGCCGCATCGGAGAACGGTGCGCCATGCCCGGGGATGACGGTGGCGGGCTGCAGGAACTCGATCAAATCCAGCGTGTCGGCCACTTCACTAAAAGCGCCTTCGCCGTCCAGCTCAGGAAACACCACGCCAAAACCACGCTCCCACAGCGCATCCGCAGACACCAGCGTGCGGCTGATGGGCTCAAACAGAATGACCGAGTGCGTGTCGTGCCCCGGCGCTGCGTGCACCTGCCAAAGCAAGTCGCCCAAACGGAGTTCTGTCCCGGTTTGCAGCGTGGCGGTAAAGCCGAAGCGCGGGCAGCTTTGGCCCGTGGGCGTGAAGGTCAGTGCCGCGGCATCCCACACCCGAACGAACTCGGCGTGGCCGGGGGGAATGTGGGTTTGCAGTGCGGGGTAGGTGGCTTGCAAGGCCGCATTGCCGCCGCAATGGTCGCTGTGCAAATGGGTATTGACCAGAAGGTCCAGCGGCCGCCCTTGCAATGCCGACTGCACCAGCGCCAGCGTTTGCGGCGCGTGGGTGCAATAGCCGCTGTCGATCAGCGCAGTGCCTTGCGCACCCTGAATCAAAATGTTGTTGCTGGAGAGCCAGCCGCGCTCGAAAACGCTAACGGTTGGAGGAAGTAGCACGGCCATGGGCTTAACCTTCAAACCAATCCACCAACCGCAGCCCCTGCAACCCTGCGAAGTCTTTGGTGTTTCGGGTAACCAGCGTGGCCCCATGCGCAATGGCAATGGC
>JBJOLD010000159.1:0-4257 GCA_046045765.1 Pseudomonadota bacterium
GTGAAATCGACGTAGTGTTAGGGGCCACAAACTGTGGCGCCATGCTGACCGACCCCAGCGGCGTGCTGATTGGTGCTACCAGCTCTCGGCGCGCACATGAAAAAATTACGCCGATTGCGCATCGCATAGGCGTTAATTTCGCAGAAGAGGCGGTTGGAACCACCGCTCCCGGCATCGTGGCGCGCACCGGGAAGCAGGTATGTGTACAAGGGGCGGAGCACTATTTTGAGAGTGTCAACTTTATGCATTGCGCAGCAGCCCCGGTTCGCGACATGCATGGCAATCTGGCCGGTGTGTTGGACATGTCCAGTGAAGGCATCGCGTTTAATTTTGATGCGGCGTCGGTGGTAGGCCTGTATGCATCGTCTATCGAAAACCGCTTGTTGATTTCGCAATCGACCGAGCACCTGATCGTGCGTTTCCAGATTTCTTTGGCCATGATGGACACCCCCATGGCGGGACTGATCGGAGTAGACATGCAGGGCCGTATCGTTTGGCGCAATGCCGCTGCATCCAGGCTGTTGGGGTTGCCCCCGGATGGCGAGCCGACCGGGTCTGGTAAGGTAGACGAGCTACTGCAAAGCAGCTTTTCGGCGCTAGCCTCAATCCCTGGCGATACCCATTCATTGCTTCGCTTGCCCAATGGGCTGCAGGTGCATGTGCGGTGTGAATTGCAAGCGCGTGATGGCCATCGGCAGTTGTTTGCAGTCGGTAAACCAGCGCAAGAAGTTTTACCGATGAGTGCGCCGGAAGATATGGTCGCATCGCCAGCAGTGGAGCCACCCGAGCCCGCCAGCCTGCGCGATGCGGATGGCGATTTGATTGCCAAAACGCTCAAGGAATGTGGCGGTAATGTCTCCGCCGCAGCCCGCAAGCTGCGCGTGTCGCGTGGGTTGATTTACCGCAGGACACAGGGCGCTTAGGTCACGTGCGGCCGTGTTGGTTTGACGTTGTGGTTGTCGAAGTTATTGGTGTTTTTCCACCCAAAGCTATCCTAGTTTGATTCAAACTTGTCGACTTAAAGCTGAGACCGCTTGATGGTTTGTTGAGGCTACTCCTCAAGACTGAATTGCCCGCGATTGCGGCCGGTCACAGCACCATGTGCTGCGGCAAGTCCGGGCTAGTTGCGGGTACTCGTGAATGACCGGTTCGTGGTAGTGAATTTTTGCAACGCTACCAAGCCCGCTAGCAGACTTTGATTTTGCAACTTGACCTAGCCCTCACTGACTATGCTCAGTAGTTGCCGCTCAAATTCTTCGGCTGAACTCATCAAATCAATCGTCTTAAATCGCATGCGATGCCCTTGTATATCAACGTAGGCATCCAAAGCCTGGCCACACTGTGGATGCAGCAGCATGCCTTCGCTGCACTCTATACCTTGAGAATTCAACAGCCCCTCTTGAGTGCGCAAGTAGGCATACAGCTGGTACAGGTAGCCGCTGCGTAGCATCTCTGACTTGTACTGAGAGTCCGTAAAAATGTGCGTGAACTTAGTGTCGATCACGAGCTTAAGCTTTTTACCTGTATGAACTAGCTCAATATCGGTCCGCATCCCGGGCAAATGCTCTGCGATACCATCCGACGCCAGTACCACTGGCCAATTCAACTTGCGGCCATGCTGCACTTTCCAGCCTAGCGGCTGCAGTTGTATGCGCAAGGCATTGGCTACAGCCTTTTCAAACAAACGGCGCACCAAGTGCACGTCCACATCCGCTACCACCGCTTGGGTACTACCTACCTGCTGACTAGGGATGACCGCTTCAAATACCATTTTGGCCAAGCTGACCATTAACAAGTCGCCCGTTTCATTGCGACTGACTTGGTCAGTGACCAAGGCTGTGCGCGAAGGTTTCTGGCTAGACACCCCCAAGTGCCCGAGCATTTGTGACAACGCGCGGCATTCATGCACCACTTCGGATGCTTCCATCATTGTCGACAAGTAATCAAGCGCTGCCCGCACCAGCCGGTTTCGCGGCGAGTCCATTGTGTGCTCTTCAAAGCGACACGCCACACGCCCTTGCTCAAGGAGTTGACCTGAGGCAGTGGCCAGTACATCAATACGCCCCCGCACACGCGAAAGCACTGCATGTCGTGCTTGGTAGTTTCTGCTCAAATTGCGCCTCAATCGCTGCTGCACGACCCGTACAAGCAGGCGCGCCAGCAACTCGGGCAAGTCACGTGCAGCTTCTGCCTCTACACTGGCTTCATTCTTAAAGCGAACCAAGTCTGCTGCATACAAAAACAGCAGCCAGATATTGCGCAGAGGAATGGCGGTCGCCATGACCTCAAGCCTGTTTGAGCAAAAGTACTATCGCATCATCCGCTCGCTCTGGTGTGTCAAACCAGTATTCATGTAGCAGTGGCCCAATTTCTGATAGCACCACCTCGGAAAACCAGGCCTGCGCATCCGCCACAGGCTCGTACGGAGTTAAATATGAATGGCCAATTTGAAACTGAGCACCCAAAGCACGGTCTGCGGCAATTTCTTGGTTCAACGTTGCCATGCGAGTTTGGATATGTTTCAAGGTCGCCGTATCCATGCCTTTGTCACTACACCAATGCTGCCACGCTGCATTCAAGCTGGGGACCAGATTCACAAAGGCAAAGCGGCGGCGCAGCGCCAAGTCCACCAAGGCCAGCGAGCGATCAGCCACATTCATTGTGCCAATCACATACACGTTCTCTGGCACATAAACTTTCTCTCCACGTGATTTGGAATAGGCCAGTTCCATCGCTTCAGCGCGTGACCGCTTGCTGCATTCCAGCAGTGTCAGCATCTCTCCAAGTACCTGTGCTGGGTTTCCCCGGTTTATCTCCTCAATGATGAGTACGTGCTCCACGTCCGGCTGTGCAATAGCCGCTTGCACCACTTGTAAAAATAGCCCATCTATCAGAGCCAAGCGCCCGTCTCCGCTAGGTCTGTAACCACGGACGAAGTCCTCATAGGACAAGGCTGGGTGAAACTGCACAACTCGCAGCTGCTCATCTGTTACGTTTTTTTGGCCAATCAATGCCTTCGCCAAACGCTTGGCCAACCAGGTTTTACCCGTACCCGGAGGGCCTTGCAAAATCAAGTTTTTCTTCTCTGTCCAGCGCTTGAGCATGGTGTGCAGCTCAGCCTCCGACACAAAGCAACCTTCGGCCACAATGTCGGCCACGCCATAAACAGCCACTGGTGGCACTTGCTCTACTTCTTCCGGCGCATCGGTTTCGTTATCAATGTTTTCAACATCCAGCGTCCCACTACCAGTTTCTGTGAACCGATCGCGCCAGTATGGCTGGGCCATAAAGAAGGCATAGTCTTGCTGTGCACCGTCAAAGGTAAAAGCCACCAAGCGGCGCGCCAGCACTTCATCCTCCACCCGAGCACGGGTAATGGTGAAACGATAGGTGTAGAAGTACCACTCGCGGGGTTCAGTTAAAGGCTCCCAGGTTACATCTACAGTACGGCCATCCCCGTGGCTTCTGGTCACTGTGCCAATGGCTTTGATTTTCATGGCACTGACCGTTTTCCCTTTGTTCTCAAAGGGGGCGCCGTGCTTGCGAGCAAATGTTGCCTTAATTGCAATGCGATCGCCCACCTTCATTTTTTTCACTTGGTCGGAAAACTTGTCTTCGTATCCGTTTTGCCAAATGCCTTCCTTCAAGAAGCGTGGCATTTGGTCGCCCTCGCCATCACCCCACATCGCACCAACAAACCAGTACTGCGCACTGTCTGGCTGCACATGGTCCTCAGGCGCTTTTACTTCATCTTCGTGCCCCTTAAGTTGCGTGGCTACGCTCTTAAACATGACAACCGCCTGCTCTTCTGTAAGGTCTGTGGCTTGCCGACCCTGCTCTGTCAGAGCCCAAACGCCATGTTTAGGCGCATACATCCAGCCGGCTTTAGTCATATAAAACCGCGCCCATGCTGCACGGTTCTCAAAAGTAGGCATCCCGTTTTTATTGGTTTGTGCCATGTCTTCAGCTGACAACCCGTCGTGTTGAGCAATGTGGGCATACACCTGTTTAGGGGTGGCTTGCCCCCCCAATTGCTGCATGGCCCGATGAACAGGGGCGAAGTAGCTGACAAACTGTGGAACGCCCTCAATCTTGGTATGAAATACGGACATGGTCTTGTGTTCCCCTTCGGTTGAAAATAGCCTGAGTTTGTAGTTATGGGACGGATTATGGTTTGATTCCCGACACAGATTCATATCAGCAAGTTGGACGTATGAACTGGCGAACGCTTGGATGTAGTCGATTGCTTCACGATAG
>JBJOLD010000169.1:0-20036 GCA_046045765.1 Pseudomonadota bacterium
CATCTAGTGGGTGACCATTGGCGTCTTTAGGCGCATTAGGGCCCTTGATTTCCACGCCGTCAGGGTTGTTAGAGCCCACTTCGTGCAATGCGATGATGTGCGCAGCTACCAGACCCAACAAGACCAACGGCACAGCGATCACATGGAAGCTAAAGAAACGGTTCAATGTAGCGTCGCCCACCACGTAGTCACCACGAATCAACAAGGCCAAATCAGGGCCAACAAATGGAATCGCCGCAAACAAATTCACGATCACTTGCGCGCCCCAGTAGCTCATTTGGCCCCAAGGGAGCAAATAGCCCATGAAGGCTTCAGCCATCAGCGCCAAGAAAATGCCACAACCAAAAACCCAAATCAACTCGCGTGGCTTACGGTAGCTGCCATAAATCAAACCACGGAACATGTGCAGGTAAACCACCACAAAAAACGCCGATGCGCCCGTGGAGTGCATGTAGCGAATCAGCCAACCCCATGGCACGTCGCGCATGATGTACTCCACAGAACCAAACGCCAAAGCAGCGTCTGGTTTGTAGTGCATGACCAAGAAAATACCGGTGACGATTTGAATCACCAGCACCAACATAGCCAACGAGCCAAAGATGTACCAAAAGTTAAAGTTTTTAGGGGCGTAGTACTCACCCATATGCTCGTTGTAGAGCTTACTCAAGGGGAAGCGGTTATCAACCCAATTCAGCAGTTTCGCTGCTGCAGGTGCGTTGGGGGAAATTTCTTTCATTTCAGCCATATGGTGCTCCGTGCGCTTCTAGATCAGGCTTTTTTGTCTTCGCCGATAAGCAACTTGCTATCGGAAAGGAATACGTGTGGCGGGATTTCCAGGTTATCTGGAGCAGGCTTGTTCTTGTAAACACGGCCAGCCATGTCAAAGGTGGAGCCATGACATGGGCACAAGAAGCCCCCCTGCCAATCGTCTGGCAAGGATGGCTGTGCTCCCATTTGAAATTTATCAGAAGGTGAGCAACCCAAATGGGTGCAAATACCAACAGCCACAAATATTTCAGGCTTGATGGAACGCCCCTCGTTACGGGCGTATTCGGGAGTAAGTTCAGAGGGCTTGCGCTTGGACTCTGGATCAGCCAACTGACCTGTAACTTTGCCCAACGCAGCCAGCTGCTCCGGAGTGCGGCGAATAATCCAAACGGGCTTGCCACGCCACTCGACTGTCATTTTTTCGCCAGGCTTCATACCCGCGATATCCACCTCAACCGCAGCACCAGCGGCTTTAGCACGCTCGGAGGGTTGAAAAGTACTGACAAAAGGAACAGCGGTTGCAAGACCTCCAACTGCGCCAGCGCAGCTAGAAGCAATCAACCAAGTACGTTTGCTGGAGTCGATCTGGGGGGTGCCGACAAGGGTTTCACTCATGAGAATCCTCAATGAACATCACTACTAGGGGTAATCAGGCATTGTAGCTGACGGGCAAGACAGGTCCGAGTAAGCTGCGATGCGGCGTGAATAAATCACGGCTTGATTTGGGCACAATATCAAGTCTTTAACAACATGTAGGAGATATACCCATGGGAATGCTTCAAGAATTCAAAGAATTTGCGGTCAAAGGCAACGTGGTCGATTTGGCCGTTGGTGTGATCATCGGTGGTGCATTCGGCAAAATTGTTGACTCGGTCGTTGGCGACTTGATCATGCCGCTGGTCGGCGCAGTAATCGGTAAACTCGATTTTTCCAACCTGTATTTAGCTTTGGGTAGTGTTCCAGCCGGTACCGAAAACACATTAGCTTCCCTGAAAAAAGCGGGTGTTCCCGTGTTCGCCTATGGCAGTTTCATCACAGTTGCCGTGAACTTTGCGATTTTGGCGTTCATCATCTTCCTGATGATCAAGCAAATTAACCGCCTGAAAAAAGAAGAGCCAGCGGCACCCGCCGCAGCGCCAGTAACGCCAGAAGATGTTGTGCTGTTGCGCGAAATTCGCGACAGTCTAAAAAAGTAGGCGTCCGCGCTCCACGATTGCGCTACTCGCTTATCCCCTTAGGTTAATTTCTTTCGGGTAGCCCATTCGGGGAATTGTGACTCTTGCTTAGGCTTTGGGCCATGCGTACCGCCTCTAGTAGGCTGGACGCGTCGGCTCGACCGGTGCCGGCAATATCAAACGCTGTACCGTGGTCCGGGCTGGTGCGTACCAGCGGCAGCCCCAGAGTCACATTTACGCCCTTTTCTACCCCCAAATATTTCACCGGGATCAGTCCCTGGTCGTGGTACATCGCCACCACCACGTCGAATGCGGCAGCCTGACCCATGGGTTTGCGCGCCCGCATAAACACTGTATCAGGTGCCCAAGGCCCACTGACTTCACAGCCTTGCGTGATTGCCGCCTGTATTGCGGGCGCAATGGTATCGATTTCCTCCTTACCAAAAAGACCGCCTTCGCCTGCATGTGGGTTTAGCCCAGCCACAGCGATACGAGGGGGCCTGCCCAACATCTGCAGCAAGGCACCATGGGTGATTAACAAAGTTTGCAGCACATTGTCGAAAGTGACCGCATCAATCGCATCGCGAAGCGATGTGTGAATGCTCACCAACACCGTTCGCAGTTCATCGTTGGCAAGCATCATGCGCACAGGCACGTCCGCCACTGCTTTACCGAGGTGCTGGGCCGCAGCGGCCTGCAGCATTTCCGTGTGACCTGGAAACTGGTTGTATGGGGCACCGGCAGCGAACAATGCCTCTTTATGAAGCGGTGCCGTGACCATCGCTGCAATGTCGCCACGCAACGCTGCACTGGCAGCCCAAGCCACGCACCGCCCCCCAAACTCCCCTGCAGTACCGCTCACCTGCCCCGTGGGCACAGGCTGCATGGCTGGCCCCACCTGCAACACCGGGATGCAGCGCGGTGGCATATCCATCGCCTCTTCGGGCTTGGCAATCAAGGCAACGGGCAATGCAGTTTGCCCCGGCAGCACCAGCAAACCCGCTGCTTTACGCATGACCTGTACATCCCCTGCGACAAAGCACCCTCGCAGGGTGTGTGGATGCGCTGCAAAGCACTTGGCAATGATTTCAGGACCTATACCGGCGACGTCGCCCTGGGTTATGGCAATAATTTGCATAAGGTTCAAGCGGGATTATCTATGTCAATAAACGTGTGGGCCAACCCCAATTGGGCCGCAACATGGGCTGCTGTGGCTGCAGCACCGAAGCGCTCGCTGGCATGATGACCCACCGCAAGGTAAGCCACGCCACATTCTCGGGCATAGTGGGCTTGAGGCTCGGAAATCTCACCAGTGATGAACATATCAGCTCCTGCGGCTATGGCACTTTCAAAATACCCTTGGGCGCCACCTGTACACCACGCTATATTTTTAATAGCTGTCTGCGCACTATTGACGAGGGTTGCAGGCCTATTCAGTACAAAATCTGCATGGTCTGCCAGCGCTTGAGCTGACTCAAAACTGCCGCCATCCGCTTTACAACCCATCCATCCCAGATTTTGGTCGCCAAACCGTGCTGCGGCACCTTCCAACGCGATCAGCCCCAGCATGCGACCCAATTGCGCGTTGTTGCCTAACTCGGGGTGCGCATCCAAAGGCAGGTGATAAGCAAAAAGATTGATGTTGTGGGACAGTAGTAGTGCCAAGCGCTGACGCATCCATCCGGTCACGCGCCCGTCAAACCCGCGCCAAAACAATCCGTGGTGCACAAAAATGGTATCGGCCTTTTCAACAACCGCGGCCTCAATCAGCGCCAAGCTGGCAGTCACGCCCGACACTATTTTTCGCACTGGCATTTGACCTTCCACTTGTAGGCCGTTGTGGCAATAGTCCTTGAATCGCCCGGGCTGCAGCAGGGCATCGAAAGCTTGGAGTAGTTCGCGTCTATCAGTCATGGGCTTCATTGTCGTTGAGGGGCATCCCTCCGGCATTCTTCGTCAAGCAGGCGGCAGCTTGGTCTTTGTGCGAAGTTAATAGGCTTGTTAAGACCTAGATCGGGCTATGCATCCTACAATTTAGCGCTATGAAACGTCTCTGGCTGATTTTTTCGCAAACCGCTACCGTACTGCTGGCGGCCTATTTTGTTATCGCAACACTAAAGCCTCAATGGCTGGACCGCGGCCCGTCGGTGTCGGGCGCTGTTGCGCTGTTTGAAGCCCCTGTAGGCAACCCCGGCGACGTGCCAACCGGCAGCTTCCGGTTGGCGGCGCAAAAGGCCTCGGCGGCGGTGGTTAGCATCAACACCAGCAAGGCCGCGCGCAAGCACCCCAATGCCAATGACCCGTGGTTCAAGTTTTTCTACGGCGACCAGGATGGCCAGGCCCAAGGCGGCCTGGGCAGCGGCGTGATCGTGAGCCCCAGTGGCTACATCCTGACCAACAACCACGTGGTCGAAGGCGCAGACGAAATTGAGGTCGTACTGAATGACAGCCGCCATGTGGCCGCGAAAGTGATTGGCACCGACCCCGATAGCGATTTGGCGGTCCTGAAAATCGAACTCGACAAACTCCCCATCATGGTGCTGGGCAACTCCGACAACCTGCAGGTGGGCGATCAGGTGCTAGCCATCGGCAACCCCTTTGGCGTGGGCCAAACAGTGACCAGCGGCATCATCAGCGCACTGGGGCGCAACCAACTGGGCATCAATACCTTTGAAAACTTTATCCAGACCGATGCGGCCATCAACCCCGGCAACTCGGGCGGCGCGCTTGTCGACACCCAGGGCAACTTGCTGGGCATCAACACCGCGATCTACTCCCGCTCGGGTGGCAGCATGGGCATAGGCTTTGCCATTCCCGTCTCTACCGCCAAACAGGTGCTGGACGGCTTGGTGAAAGATGGTGTAGTCACGCGTGGCTGGATTGGTGTGGAGCCCAACGACTTATCACCCGAGTTGGCCGAAACCTTTGATGTGAAAGCCCGCCAAGGGGTCATCATCACCGGCGTGCTGCAAAACGGCCCAGCATCCAAAGCAGGCATTCGCCCAGGCGACGTCATTGTGAGTATTGGCGGCAAGCCGGTGCAAGATGTGACGCAACTGCTGTCGCTGGTATCGGCCCTCAAGCCGGGCTTAGGTGTCAAATTTGCCATCGCCCGCAAAAACCAGAATTTAGAGCTGGAAGTCAGCCCGGGCGTGCGGCCCAAACCCAAAGCTGGCCCGCAGTAAGTGCTATTAATTTAATAGCTGGTTACGCCCGATTGACGGGGGCTAGGGGGCTAAAGTTTATTAAAACAGGGAATTAGGCGTCAGCAGAGGGGGCTTGTTCTGCTGGCGCTTGGGTGTGTTTTATAAAAATCTGTGCAGCCCAAATGCCAATCTCATACAAGATGCACATCGGAATGGCCAGTGCCAACTGCGACACCACATCAGGTGGTGTGACCACGGCAGCCACCACAAACGCCACCACGATAAAGTAGCTGCGAAAGCCCTTGAGCTTCTCAATACTAACCAACCCCATGCGGGCCAGCACAATCACCACAATCGGCACTTCAAAGGCCATGCCAAAAGCCAAAAACATGGACAACACAAAATCTAAATAGGCTTCGATATCAGGGGCAGCGGTAATGCTTTTGGGTGCAAAACCTTGAATAAACTTAAACACCTGCCCAAACACAAAGAAGTAGCAAAACGCCACCCCGATAAAAAACAGCAAGGTACTGGACACCACGAGTGGCAGCACCAACTTTTTTTCATGCGAATACAAACCCGGCGCCACAAAGGCCCACACTTGCCACAGCACCACTGGCAGCGCCAGCAAAAATGCGGTCATCAATAAGATCTTCAGCGGCACCAAAAATGGCGATATCACGGAAGTGGCAATTAGCGTCGCGCCTTTGGGCAGCGTAGACACCAAGGGCGCAGCCAATAAATCGTACAACGCTGCTGGCCCAGGAAACAGCGCCAACACTGCGCCGGCTATACCCACCGCAATAGCGGCCTTGATCAACCGGTCGCGGAGCTCTACCAAATGCTGAACAAATGGCTGCTCGGTGCCTGCCAGCTCATCTGGCGGGTTATTGTCTAAAGCCATAGGAATAAAAAACTCGTGTTGCTCAGCTCAAGTGCTGTGGGCGGTAGCGCGCCACGCGGGCTGCGCCCGAAAGCGCCTTGGTACGCACGCCATTGCGGGCCTTGTACCACTGCGGCGTAGCGCCTTGCTTGACGCGCCAATTTTTGTTGGGATGCTTGTAGACCGGGGCGATTTGTTCGTGCGGCAGAGCTGCTGTGTCCGTGGCTTCAGCCCACGATTTTTCAAAATCGCTAGCCTGCGTCTGGATGGAGTTTTCTACATCCCGAGCAGCACCTTCCACCGTTTCACGCATTTTTTTGAGCTCGTCGAGCTCCATCGAGCGACTCACCTCAGCTTTGACGTCTGCCACATAGCGCTGTGCTTTACCCAGCAAGGTGCCTACCGTGCGCGCCACTTTGGGCAGCTTCTCAGGGCCGATGACGATCAACGCCACCGCGCCGATCAGCGCAATTTTTGAAATGCCGAGATCAATCACCTAGTGCTTACTTCTGCTTGGCTTCCACGTCGATCGTGGTTTTGTCAGCCGCCGCAGTGGCGTTGGCTACTTGGGCAGGCTTTTCGTCCACCGAAGCCGCGCCGTCTTTCATGCCGTCTTTGAAGCCCTTCACGGCGCCTCCCAAATCTGCGCCCATGTTTTTAAGCTTCTTGGTGCCAAACACCATCACCACGATCAACAGAACGATCAACCAATGCCAAATAGAAAATGAACCCATGAATTACTCCTAACGAATGTTTTAATTCTAGTCAATCAACCACGCAGCCAGGGACGAGGACCGCCCATGACATGAAAGTGCAAGTGGTGAACCTCTTGGCCACCTTCTGCCCCGGTGTTGGTCACCAGCCGAAATCCCCCGGCGGGATAGGGATTACACCCTTCCTGCGCGGCTAATAAGGGCACCAGTGCCATCATCCGCCCCAACAGGCCCGCGTGTGCATCGCCCACATGGGCCATAGAAACTATATGGGCTTTAGGAATGATCAAAAAGTGTACCGGTGCCCAGGGGTTGATGTCGTGAAACGCATAAAACTCCTCGTTCTCGTACACCATTTTGGAAGGAATTTTCTTGGCTGCAATTTTGCAAAATAGGCAACTTGGGTCGTGCTCGGCCATTTGTCCGGAGTCCTGCAAGCTCATGCGCCAATCTCCTGGCCTTTGTTCATGGCCATAAAACCGGTCACGATGCGGTAGAGGAACCACACCGAAATCACCGTCCAGGCGACCCAGCCCGGAATCAGAAACAACAACCACAGCGGTGCAGTCAGCAAATACAACAAGCCTGCGATCCACACAGTGCGAATGCGCCACGTGAAATGCGACGCATGCCACGTGCCCTCTGCATCGCTGCGTTTCACCATGTCCAGCACTAACGCCGCAATCAGCAGCACCGGACCCAACTGGCCACCAGGAATTACCGCACCTACTGCCACTATCAAATGCAGCACGTAGCTGATGGTGCCCACGGTGTTGAGCGACTGCATCTTCTGCACGTGCGCTTGGTCGATAGTCACCGCGGTAGAAAGATCTTGCGTCATAGTGTGCTCCTTTTAGTTCGGCTCAGCTTTTGATTCCGCTTCGCGGGCCAGCACCTTGCGCAAGGCTTTTTCTTCAATGCCGCTGGTGCCCTCACGGCGCTGCAGCTCGGCAATCACATCACTGGGCGTTAAGCCGTAATGGGCCAGGGCAATCATGCTGTGAAACCACAAATCGGCCACTTCATAGACGATTTTGCTCTTGTCACCGCCGTGGTCCGCGTCTTTGGCAGCCATCACCACTTCGGTGGCTTCCTCACCAATTTTTTTCAAAAAACTGTCGGGGCCTTTGTGCAGCAAACGTGCTACGTAGCTGGCATTAGCGTCGCCCCCATTCACAGCCTTGCGACTTTCGATAATGGCGGCCAGTCGGGCCAAGGCGTCTTGGGAAGTCATTGCGGTAGTCATACGCTGGTTACTTGTAGATGGACTCGGGGTCTTTCAAGACCGGGTCGACACTTTCCCACACGCCGTCCTTCAAAACACTGAAAAAACAGCTGTGGCGGCCAGTGTGGCAGGCAATCGACTGTGAAGGCGACCCCGGTGTCGCGGGCTCATGGCCCAACTGGCTTACCTTGAGCAGGATGACGTCGCTGTCGCAGTCCATCCGGATTTCATGCACGGTTTGCACATGGCCAGACTCTTCGCCTTTGTACCAAAGCTTGTCACGCGAACGGCTGAAGTACACCGCACGGCCCAACTCCACGGTCTTTTGCAAAGCCTCGCGGTTCATCCACGCGAACATGAGCACGTCATTGGTGCCCTGCTCTTGCGCGATCACAGGCACCAAGCCCTTGGAATCCCAGCGAATATGTTTTATCCAGCCCACCGGAGGTGTTGATGTAGTTTGCATTTGCTATTTATTTCATAGCTGCTTACGCAGCATGGACGGGCGCTAGCGCCTTTATTTACTTATATTCTGACGGGAATACCGCGTTCGGCCATGCGCGCTTTGGCCTGGCCCACCGTGTATTCACCATAGTGAAAAATGCTGGCCGCCAACACCGCGTCGGCGCCACCCTGCTGCACGCCGTCGGCCAAGTGGTCCAGGTTGCCCACGCCACCGGAGGCAATCACCGGCACGCTGACGGCGTCGGCTACGGCGCGGGTTAGCGCCAAGTCAAAACCGCTTTTGGTGCCATCGCGGTCCATGCTGGTGAGCAATATCTCACCCGCGCCCCGGCGTGCCATCTCAGAGGCCCAAGCTACGGCATCCAGGCCGGTGTTTTTGCGGCCACCGTGGCTGTACACGTCCCAGCCTGCGCCCACCGCAACACCATCGACCACGCGCTGCGCGTCTTCCAAGCTGCGACGTTTGGCATCAATAGCCACCACGATGCACTGCGAGCCATACTTTTCAGACGCGTCGGTAATGACCTGCGGATTGGCCAGTGCCGCTGAGTTAAAACTGGTTTTATCTGCTCCAGCGTTGAGCAAGCGGCGCACGTCTTCAACGACGCGCACGCCACCACCCACGGTGAGCGGAATAAACACTTTTGAGGCCACAGCCTCGATGATGTGCAGAATCAAATCGCGGCCATCGCTGGTGGCAGTGATATCTAAAAAGGTGAGTTCGTCTGCGCCTTGATCGTTGTAACGGGCAGCAATTTCTACCGGGTCTCCGGCGTCCCGCAGCTCAACGAAGTTGACGCCTTTGACAACGCGGCCACCGGTCACGTCTAGGCAGGGAATGATACGTTTGGCTAGCATGCCCCGATTGTAGAGACCAGCCGTTGCCAGCCCTGCCAAACCGCACCGGGGGCCACGGTGACGGGCTCCATCACTTGCGCGGCTTCAATGCACAGCATGTGGGCGTAACCGTCCGCAGGCATATCGGCCATCTTGGCGCACAGTGGGGCACCTGGGTTCCACACCACGGTGTCGGCCCAGGTGTCGCTTTGAGATATAGCCACTTGGCGTGTTCCACCGTTCAGGGTAAGCGACTGTGGCGCTGCGCTGTACACCCGGTCAAACTCCGAGTCGAATGTCAGTGTGGCAGGGGCAGCGGTGCGAACATCCGTCAGGGCATTCCACTCGGCCTGGCCTTCCAGACCGCCCACTTGAGCGTTGGCAATGTCGTCTACCGCCAGATACGTGTGCAGTGCGCCAGTTATAGCAACGGGACTGGGGCTTTTGTTAGTAAAGGCCAGGGTGATTTGCAGTGCAGTAGGGCTCAAGTCCACAACCAAACAAGCATCGAAATCAACGGGCCACAAGGCGCGCGTTGCATCGTCACAAGCCAAATGCAGAGTCAGTTTTGCAACTTCTCCATTGATAGTGGATGCGCCAGCCGTCCAAGGCATATTACGCGCAAACCCATGCTTGGGCAAACTGCCACGCTGGTTAAATTGCGGGAAGCAAATCGGCACACCACCTCGAATAGCGGCCCTGCCGTCTAGCACTGCTAGCGGACTAAGGTACAGCTGCTCAATTCCACGCACGACCCACGACAGGACATGGGCACCATGCAAGGCAACCAAAACACTGTCGCCGCAGGGCAAAGTCAAGCGTCTGCAGGGCAAGCCCGCGTAATCTTCAAAGGTGGCTTCTGTGCTCATCCGTTTAACTCGTCAGCGCGTTCCTGGGCTTTCTCGAAATCCAGATCGCCACTGTAGATCGCACGGCCGCAAATCACGCCTTCAACGCCCTCATCTTCCACCGCACACAGGGCTTCGATGTCAGCCATGTTGGACAGACCACCGGAGGCAATCACGGGAATGGTCAGCGCCTGCGCCAGTTTGACGGTGGCTTCAATGTTGATGCCGCTGAGCATGCCGTCGCGGCCAATGTCGGTGTAGATGATGGATTCGACACCATAGTCTTCAAACTTTTTGCCCAGATCAATCACGTCGTGGCGGGTAAGCTTGCTCCAACCGTCGGTAGCCACTTTGCCGTCGCGTGCATCCAGCCCCACGATGATGTGGCCGCCAAAGGCGGTGCAGGCATCTTGCAAAAAGCCTGGGTTTTTGACCGCTGCCGTGCCAATGATCACGTAGCGCAGGCCCGCATCCAAATAGCGCTCGATGGTGTCAAGGTCGCGAATACCGCCGCCGAGTTGCACGTCAATCTCACTACCCACTTCTTTGAGGATTTTGCGAATGGCCATCTCATTTTTGGGATGCCCCGCAAACGCGCCGTTCAAATCCACCAGGTGCAGTCGCCGCGCTCCTTGGTCTACCCATTTGCGGGCCATGACCGCAGGGTCTTCGCCAAAGGTGGTGGATTGGTCCATGTCGCGTTGTTGGAGGCGAACGCAGTGGCCGTCTTTGAGGTCAATCGCAGGAATTAAAAGCATGGTGCTTCAGTAGTGGATGGAAAAGAACAGAGGAAAAACGTGGGGCCGATGGCGGGGCAGATAAAAACTTGGAGAGGCAATAAGCAATAACAGCAGTCAGCGAGGGGGATTGAGCGGTGGCCAAAGGGCTAGGGATTCCAGTGGAGGAAGTTTCGGTAGAGGGCCAGACCGTGCTCGGAGCTTTTTTCAGGGTGAAATTGAGTTGCGAAAATATTATCGCGCGCAATGGCCGCTGTAAAGCGTTGGCCGTAGTCGGTTTCGCCTACGGTGTGGCGCGCGTCAGACGGTTGGGCGTAGTAACTGTGCACAAAATAGAAATAGCTGCCGTCCGGCACGTCGCCCCACACGGGGTGGCGCTTGCCATGCTCGCCGAACTGCCACACCTGGTTCCAGCCCATTTGCGGCACCTTGAAGCGGCTGCCATCCGGCTGGTGCTGGCCCGCCAAGTCAAACTTGACCACTTTGCCAGGAATCAGACCCAGACACGCCATGTCTTGTTCTTGGCTGTGGTCCAGCAGCATTTGCATACCGACACACACACCCATGAGTGGCTTGTGGGCGGCAGCATGCATGACAGCGGCAAACATGCCGGAGGCGTGCAACTCGTGCATGCAGTCGCGCATGCCGCCCTGCCCGGGTAACACCACGCGCTCAGCGTCCATTACTTCTTGGGGGGTGCGGGCCCAGACGACTTCTACGCCGGACTCTGCGGCCACATGCATTACGGCCTGCGTCACTGAGCGCAGATTGCCCATGCCGTAATCGACTACCGCGACTTTTCTCACTACAACGAACCTTTGGTCGATGGAATGGTGCCCAGGGCGCGCGGGTCCAGCTCGATGGCGGCGCGCAGCGCACGGGCAAAGGCTTTGAACACGGTCTCGGCCTGGTGGTGGGCGTTTTCGCCCTTCAGGTTGTCAATGTGCAGGGTTACCAAGGCGTGGTTCACAAAACCCTGAAAAAATTCGTGCACCAGTTGCGTATCCAACGCGCCGATCATGCCGCTCTTGAATGGCACATCCATTTCCAACTGCGGGCGACCAGAAAAGTCGATCACCACGCGGCTCAAGGCCTCGTCCAGCGGCACGTAGGCGTGGCCGTAGCGGCGAATGCCTTTTTTATCGCCCATGGCCTGGCTGAAGGCCTGGCCCAAAGTGATGCCCACGTCTTCCACGGTGTGGTGGCCGTCGATGTGCAGGTCCCCAATGGCTTCAATGTCCAAGTCAATCAGCCCGTGGCGGGCGATTTGGTCGAGCATGTGGTCAAAGAAACCGATGCCGGTAGACAGATGTGCCTTGCCAGTGCCGTCCAGATTGACGCGCACGCGGATTTTGGTCTCCGCAGTGTTGCGGGTCACCTCCGCGATGCGGGGCGACACGGTGACGGGGACTTCGGTGAGCGGGTAATTGGTGGTCATATCGGTCATTAAAGGGATTCCTGCAGGGCCACGATCATTTTGCTGTTTTCGTCGAAGGTGCCGACGGTCAGGCGCAAACAATGGACCAGCAATGGGTGCATTTTAGAAACGTTCTTGACCAGAACGCCACGCGCCTTCATGCCATCGAACACTTTTTGTGCCCTGTCCGCCTCGGTTGTGCTGTTGGGGGTGCTGTTTTTGCCGCCTTCGATGCGCACCAAAATCATGTTGGCGTCGCTATCGAACACGGTCAGCCCCGGTGTGGCGCGCAGAGTGCCGATCAGCCGTGCGCGCTGTTCGCGAATATCTTGTGCCTGCGCGGCAAACACGTCCTGGTGGGCCAGGGCAAACAGGGCACACTCGTAGTTGAGCACGCTGATGTTGTAGGGCGGGCGCACTTTGTCCACTTGGGCGATCAGTTCCTCGGCACCCATCATGTAGCCCAAGCGCACGCCCGCCAGGCCGAATTTGCTCATAGTGCGCATCAGCAGCACGTGGCTGTGCTCGACGGGGTTGGCGCGAATCACGTCCAGATACGTGCGGCTGGAAAACGGCTGGTAGGCCTCGTCAACGGCCACGATACTGCCCGCAGTTTTGGCAGCGGCAATCACCTGCGCCATGTCGTCCGCGTCCCACAGATTGGCGGTAGGGTTGTTGGGGTAGGCCAAGTAGACGATGGCAGGTTGGAGGGTTTGGATGGCCTGCACCATAGCAGGCACATCCAATTCGAAGTTGGGTGTGAGCGGTACGCCGATGAAGTCCAGCCCCTGCAACTGCGCGCTCATGGCGTACATCACAAAGCCGGGCAATGGGGCCAGAACGGCGGGCTTGGCTGCGCCGGGCACAGGGGGAACGTCACACGCCAATGCCAAGAGTGAAATCAGCTCGTCCGAGCCATTGCCCAGCATGAGCTCGAACCCTTGCGGCATGTCGGCGTGGGCGGCCAGCGCGCGGCGCAGATCGTTCACGCGGCCATCGGGGTAACGGTTGAACGCCAATGCGCCCAGCCGCTGGCCCAGCTCAGCCTGCAGCGCGGGCGGCAAACGGTGTGGATTTTCCATCGCGTCAAGCTTGACCATGCCCACCGAATCTTGAATGGCGTAGGCGTGCATGCTTTGCACGTCTTGGCGGATGCGGCGCTGGATGAGCGATTGGAGTGTTTGCACGGTTGTGCCAGTGGGCTCGGTGGTGGCTTGTGTCATAAGTCGGTTTATTTAAGAGGCAAGGCCCAGCTCGGCGGGCATGACCAGCAACGGATTGACGATATTCACGCCGTCAATCTGCTGCTGGTGCGGCAGGTCCAGCGACAGCAGGTGACTGGCACCACTCTGCGCGGCGGCGGCTACGACGAGGGCATCCCAGTACGGCAGACCAAAGCGCGCTTCCACGCCCCAGGCGGTCTCGACCGTTTGGTGGTCAATCTGCCAGGGCTGCCATAGCTGGTAGCGGCGCAGCTTGGCACGCGCGTCGCCCTGAGGCATGCCGAAATGCTGGGTAGCGGTGACGTAGTAGGCATTCAGCACCTGCGTGCTCACCCGCCCTGCCCGGCCCTGCCACAGGGCCTGCAGCCACTCGCGCATGCGGGTTTGGCGAGCCGCGTCATGGGAATCGTCGGCGGTCAGCAATACATTAGTATCCACAAACACGACGGAACCGGTAGGCGTGAGCGCGCTAGCCATTGGCCACCTCACGCGGGGGATAGGCCTTGCCACCCGAGCTGAACGAGGAGGTGTCAGCCACCCACTCGCGCTGTGCGCGGGCATATGCGTCGTCAAACTGCATCTTGTCGGTCAGCATCTCTCCCACCAACCGCGACACGCTGGTGTTGCGCTTGGCTGCCTCGATGCGCACCCACTCCAGGGTGGCATCTTCAACCGTAATGGTGACGTTTTTCATTGCATGAATGGTACACGAAATTCGTGTTACACGAAATTCGTGTTACACGAAATTCGTGTATTTTTCTGAGGAAGATTGCTATTGATTTTGTAGCTGCTTACGCATATTTCGCCTGGGTTTTAGCCACTTTTATGAATATTTCACGTGCCGGTCGGCCTGGACTGCATGAACGAAAAGATGCCTTCTGGACCAAGTCATCGAAAACGCGCTCGTCCTATAGTTAAGGATTGCGCTATAAACAAGGATGATGGGTAGCAGCTTCCAGATCGTGGCTTCAAGCTAAGGCTATTCTGAAATCGATTGCCACTTACAACTCCAGATAGGTTTAACTTTCCATGGCCATCCTTCCCATTTACGCTTCTCTCTTAACAATCCTCTTCGTGTATCTGAGTATAAAAACCATTCGAACCCGGCGCAGTCTGGGCATCGGCCTGGGGCATGCAGAAAACCCGGCGATGCTCAGGGCCATGCGGGTTCATGCAAACTTTGCTGAATACGTGCCCATTGCACTCGTTCTTATTTTCTTGGTTGAGTCATCGTCTGCACACGCTTGGTTTGTTCATTGCCTTGGCGGTGCACTTGTGACGGCACGCGCATCGCATGCATTTGGGGTAAGTAGGACACCTGAAAACTTTCGATTTCGGATCTTCGGCATGGTATTGACCTTCACCGTTCTTTTGGTGTGTGCAATCTATCTTCTCGCAGTCGCCCTGACTAAGTGATATCTAGCCAAGCTGCGGCAGAAAAGCCTTCCTTAAATTGCAACGCCGATACGAAGAAACTCCATGTCTGACAGAACAGTCCGACTGCACCGCGTAGTGAAAACCACGCCCGAAAAGGTGTACCGCGCTTTTCTGGAAGCCGGTGCCATGGTCAAGTGGCTTCCACCTTATGAAGTTACCTGCCGTGTGCACCACATAGACGCTAGACGCGCGCGTAGGCGGCAGGTTTCGTCTGTCATCTCACAACTTTTCGACGGACAACAGTCACGCCTTTGGCGGTGAATACTTGGAACTGGTCCCCAACCAGCGCATCCGCAATACCAATACATTTGACGACCCTAGTCTGCCCGGCACGATGGAGATGTGCTACCTGCGGTGGCAAGAGTCACTTACCCAGTTGGCGGCGCTGGTAGAGCAAGATATTCTGGGCTAAAACTTGATACCTCGCATCGGAGTAACACATGACTACCTTTCAGACCACGCGCGAGATTGCCACCAGCCCGGCCGAAGTATTTGCCGCCATTGCCGCGCCCGAGCGGCTGGCGCGATGGTGGGGGCCGGAAGGCTTTTGCAACACCTTTGATATTTGCGATTTTCGGCCGGGCGGCACGTGGCAATTCACTATGCACGGACCGGATGGCACAAGCTACCCGAACACGTCGCAATTCGTGGAAATTGACGCACCCCGCAAAGTCGTCATCGACCACACGTGTATGCCCTTCTTTCGTCTAACGGTAGAGTTAGCAGCGCACGGCAACGCAACCCGGGTCTCATGGGTGCAAGTGTTTGAAGATGCCAATGTCGCCGCTGCTGTGGCCCACATTGTGGTGCCTGCCAATGAGCAAAACCTGGACCGCTTGGCAGCGGAAGTAGCAGCAGGAAGCACACCGTTCCGTGCTTAACAGGGATACACCGTCCCCAACGCATTCACCATCACCAATTGCACCGGCATGTCGGCTTCGTACACACCGGCGTTGCGCTGCAGTTCGGTATCAAACAGCCCCTTGGCCATGCGCGGTTCGAGCTTGCGGCCGTTGAGGCAGATTTGCAATTTGGCACCGTTGCGCACGCCGTGCGCGTGGGCTTCCAGAGCGCCTTCCATCACACCGACCAGGTAGTAGTTGACATAAGCCTCGCCCTGTTTTTTGTCAGAGACTTCAAGCGCGCGCAGTTCGCGGATGGTCATGGCGCTGGCGGTGCTTGCAAACACAGAGGAAAGCACTGCCAATGCTGCGGCGCGCAGCACGGAGGAATTAGGTTTTTGAATCATCATGCGGTTTAGTCGGGCCAACGGTGCCCTTCTTACGCAGATTATTGTTTCAAACGCATTTCAGCTGCTTGCGCGTGGGCTTGCAGGCCTTCGCCATAGGCCAGCGTGGCGGCAATGGGGCCCAGCACTTGGGCACCAGCCTGGCTGACTTCAATGAGGCTGCTGCGCTTTTGAAAGTCATAGACGCCCAGCGGGCTGCTAAAACGCGCGGTGCCGCTAGTGGGCAGCACATGGTTGGGGCCCGCGCAGTAGTCGCCAAGGCTCTCAGAGGTGTAGGCACCCAAAAAGATAGCGCCTGCGTGCTTGAGCAGGGGCTCCCACTTGGCGTGCTCTTGGCTGGACACTTCCAGGTGCTCGGGAGCGATGCGGTTGCTAATCTCGCACGCTTCTTCCATGCTGCGGGTGTGGATCAGCGCGCCACGGCCGGTCAGACTTTTGGCGATGATCTCGGCACGGGGCATGGTGGGCAGTAAGCGGTCAATAGACGCCTGCACCTGATCGATATACGCCGCATCGGGGGACAACAAAATACTTTGTGCCAACTCGTCATGCTCTGCCTGGCTGAACAAATCCATGGCCACCCAGTCGGGCGGCGTGGTGCCATCGGCCAGTACCAAAATTTCACTGGGCCCGGCAATCATGTCGATGCCCACAGTTCCAAACACGCGGCGCTTGGCAGCGGCCACATAGGCGTTGCCCGGGCCGGTGATCTTGTGAACAGCCGGAATGCTTTGGGTGCCATAGGCCAGCGCGGCTACAGCTTGCGCACCGCCAATGGTGAAGGCACGGGTCACGCCAGCCACGTAGGCCGCCGCTAGCACCAGCGCATTTTTTTCGCCCTTGGGCGTGGGCACCACCATGATGATCTCACCCACACCGGCCACGTGCGCGGGAATGGCGTTCATCAGCACGCTTGAGGGATACGCGGCCTTGCCACCGGGCACATAGATGCCTACGCGATCCAGCGGCGTGACTTTTTGGCCCAAGAGCGTGCCGTCTTCGTCGCGGTAGCTCCAGCTTTCGCCGCAAGATTTTTTCTGTGCTTCGTGGTAGCTGCGCACGCGTTTGGCGGCGGCTTGCAGTGCTTCGCGTTGGGCGGCAGGAATACTGTCGAATGCGGCCTTGAGTTCGGCCTGGGTCAGCTCCAGCGCCTGCATGTTGGGCACAGTCAGTCCGTCAAAGCGGGCGGTGTACTCCAGCACGGCGGCGTCGCCACGGGTTTGCACATCGGCCAGAATCTCAGCCACGCGGCCTTCAATGGCCGCATCGGTATCGGCAGACCAATGCAGCCGTGCTTTGAATTGGGCATCAAATTGGCTGTCAGCCGTTGACAGACGTGCGGGGGCAGCTACCAAATTCATAGCACTTTGATTCCTGTTACTTGCTTACCGCGCCGGCGAAGGCATCGATGATTTTTCTGATAGGTGCTTGCTTGAGCTTGAGCGCGGCCTGGTTCACCACCAGGCGCGAGCTGATGTCCATGATGCGTTCCACTTCCACCAAGTGGTTGGCCTTGAGCGTATTGCCAGTGGAAACCAGGTCCACAATCGCATCGGCCATGCCCACCAGCGGGGCCAGCTCCATGCTGCCGTAGAGCTTGATCAAGTCCACGTGCACGCCCTTGCTAGCGAAAAATTCACGTGCAATCGCCACGTATTTGGTGGCCACCTTGAGGCGCGAGCCCTGCTTCACTGCTGATGCGTAATCAAAATCGGCACGCACGGCTACGCTGATGCGGCACTTGGCAATCTGCAGGTCCAGCGGCTGGTACAAGCCCTGGCTGCCGTGCTCTAGCAACGTGTCCTTGCCGGTAATGCCCATATCGGCACCACCGTATTGCACATAGGTGGGCACATCGGTGGCACGCACCACCAGCACGCGAACTCCTGCCTGGTTGGTGTCCAAAATTAGCTTGCGCGATTTTTCGGGGTCATCCAGCACTTCAATGCCCGCCGCCCTGAGCAGCGGCAGGGTTTCTTCAAAAATGCGGCCTTTGGAGAGCGCGAGTGTGATCATGTTATTTACTTTCGTGGCGTGAGCAGCGCAGGGCCGCCCCAAGCTGCGAGGGCCCCCTCGGGGGGGCAGCGACCCACGCAAGTGGCAGAGCGTGGGGGCATCATTTGGTTCGCTCTATGTCCGCGCCAATACCGCGCAGCTTGGCTTCCATCTGGTCGTAGCCGCGGTCCAGGTGGTAAATACGGTCCACGGTAGTTTCACCATCAGCCACTAGCCCGGCAATTACCAAACTGGCGGAGGCGCGCAAATCAGTCGCCATTACGGTGGCACCAGACAACTTGGGAACGCCTTCAATCACCGACACCTTGCCGTCGATCTGTATGTGCGCGCCCAGGCGCACCAGCTCGTTGACATGCATGAACCGGTTTTCAAAAATCGTCTCGGTCACCTTGCTGGAGCCCTGCGCAATGCAATTGAGCGCCATAAATTGAGCCTGCATATCGGTGGGAAAGCCTGGGTACTCGGTGGTCCGAAAGTTTTGCGCTTTAAGGTGTTGATAAGCCGGGCCTTGCGCTTGCACCCGAATGCCGTCTTCCACGGCAGTCACGGTTACACCGGCATCGCGCAACTTGTCGATCACCGCGTCCAAATGGTCGGCGCGGCCGTGCTTCAGCAGCACTTCCCCACCAGTAGCAGCCACCGCGCACAAGAAAGTACCCGTCTCAATGCGATCGGCCACCACTTGGTGGGTGCAACCGTGGAGTTGCTCAACACCCTGAATGCGGATGCGACTGGTGCCGTAGCCTTCGATCTTCGCGCCCATCTTGATGAGCATTTCAGCCAAATCAGCAATCTCGGGCTCTCGCGCTGCGTTTTCCAGAATGGTTTCGCCCTCAGCCAGCGCGGCTGCCATCAAGAAGTTTTCAGTGCCGGTCACGGTTACCATGTCGGTGGCAATGCGCGCGCCCCGGAGTCGGGTGCGCCCTTTCGGTAGCTTGGCGATCATGTAGCCGTGCTCGACCGTAATCTCAGCACCCATGGCGGTAAGGCCTTTGAGGTGTTGATCCACCGGACGAGAGCCAATAGCGCAACCACCGGGTAACGACACCGTGGCATGGCCAAAGCGGGCTAACAACGGGCCCAGTGCCAACACTGAGGCACGCATGGTTTTCACCAAATCGTAGGGAGCTTCGGGTTTGATGGAATTCGCTGCATGAAACGTGATGCCACCACGTTCACCCTGGGTCTCAGTTTTAACACCCATGTTGTCGAGCAGGCGGCGCATGGTAGCTACGTCTTGCAAACGTGGGACGTTACGCAAATGCACCAGCTCGTTGGTCAGCAGCGCGGCGCACATCTCGGGCAGCGCTGCGTTTTTGGCGCCAGAAATCAACACTTCGCCATTGAGCTGGCGACCACCGCGAATCAGTAATTTATCCATAAAACCCGGATCATGCGGACGCTTGCGCGCCCTGTTGTGCCCACTCCGTGGGGGTATATGTTTTCATCGAGAGGGCATGCACCTCGTCGGTTTGCATGCGGCTGCCCAGCGTGGCGTAAACCGCTTGGTGACGCTGAATCAAGCGCTTGCCTTCAAAGGAAGCAGACACGATGGTGGCGTACCAGTGGCGGCCATCGCCTTCGAGCTGGCAAACGTCGCATGGCAGGCCAGCGACGATGAGTTGTTGGAGTTGTTCTGAGGTCATGGTGAATGCCAAATACGAAGTTAGCTGCGAATTTTGTAGCCGGTGCGCAGCAAAGTAATGGCCACCAGACTCACAACAGCAAATGCGGCGCTGACGATGCCCAGACTCAACCACGGCGAAACATCGCTCACACCAAAAAAGCCAAACCTGAAACCGTCAATCATGTAGAAAAACGGGTTGAGGTGGCTCACGTTTTGCCAAATGGTTGGCAGGGAATGGATTGAATAAAACACACCACTGAGGAATGTCAT
>JBJOLD010000180.1:0-30553 GCA_046045765.1 Pseudomonadota bacterium
CACGGCATTGGTGCGGCACGCGCCATGGCGGTGAACGCCGATGCCGGTGCCTATGCGGGCCTGGCCTTGGGACTGCAGGTGGTGGTGTCTTCGTTGCTGATGCCGCTAATGTTCAGGTAGGTGCAAAAGCCTTGCAAGCGTTGTTTCTAAACAAATACAACTAATTTGCTGCACTGCAACAAAAAGTGCTTGCATTCTTCGCTGGCATACCTAAAATACAAATCATGCTGCACTGCAACATTAATTGCCCTTTAGGGCTTGTAGCGCAGATTTTTAACCCTACTGGAGAAAACTATGTCTACTATCAATGTTGAACAAATCTTGGCTGCTAACAAATCCGCCGTTGCCGAAGCCCAATCTTTGGCCGCTACTACGCTGGCTGGCTTTGAGAAGCTGGTTGAGTTGAACATGGCTGCTGCCAAAGCCGCCTTGGTCGAAGGCAGCGCTGACCTGATGGCCTCTTTTACTGCTAAAAGCCCTGCTGACGTAATGGCTGCCCAAGCTGCTTTGTTGCAACCTTTGGCTGCAAAGTCTGTGGCTTACGGCCGCTCTGTGTACGCCATCGCTACAGAAACCACTGCCGCCTTGAGCGAAGCCGCTGAAGTCAAAATGGCCGAAGGTCAAAAGTCTGTAGCTGCTGCCGTTGAACAACTCGTCAAGAACGCACCTGCAGGCAGCGAAACCGTGGTAGCTGCATTTACTTCTGCAGTATCAGCTGGTCAAAACGCCATCGACTCTGCCAAGTCGTCTGCAAAGAAGGCTGTTGAAATGGCTGAGAAACAAGTCACTTCTGCTACCGACAACGCTTTGAACGCTGTGAAAGCCACGGCTCGCAAGAAGTAATCACCCTTCGGGTGATTGCAGCGCCCCCACAGCCCGCAAGGGTTGTGGGGGCGTTTTGCGTTTGGGATACGCTGGTCACACCCACTACTGCGAAACGCACCTGCTTATGGCAATAAGCACAAGCACAATAATCGCCAAATACCCGCCACAGAAAGTCCCGTCCATGCGCACCCACTTTGTACCCGCCACTTTCGCAGCCATTGCACTCTTGGTGCAAGGTGCCCATGCCCAAACCCCAGAGCAACGCAGCACCCTGGCTGACCAACGCGAAGTGGCGGTCACCATTTACAACGACAACCTGGCTTTGGTGAAAGACCAGCGCCGTATTCAGCTAACTACTGGCTCCAGCGCTCTGGCCTTTCGTGACGTAAGCGCACGCATACGGCCTGAAACGGCACTGCTGCGCAGCATCAGCGCGCCGGGCGCTTTGAACGTGCAAGAGCAAAACTTTGACTTTGACCTGCTCACCCCACAAAAGCTGCTGGAGAAATACGTGGGCCAAACCGTCAATGTGGTGCGCACCAACCCAGCCACCGGCGCTGACACCACCGAGACGGCCACGGTACTGTCCGCCAACAACGGCGTGGTGTTGCAAATTGGCCAGCGCATCGAGACCGGCATGCCCGGGCGGCTGGTGTTTGGCAATGTGCCAGCCACCCTGCGCGACCGACCCACGCTAGTGATGTCACTGGAAAACACTGCCGCCGCCGTGCAAGACGTAGAACTGAGCTATCTGACCACAGGGCTGGCCTGGAAGGCCGATTATGTGGTCGAACTTAACGCCGCCGATGACCGGCTGGACATGTCCGGCTGGGTCACGTTGACCAACACCAGCGGCGCCAGCTACCGCAACGCACGCTTGCAACTCGTGGCAGGAGACGTGAACCAGGTCGCACCGGAAGTGGCACAGCGCGGGCGCGTGGCCATGATGGCCGCACCCTCCATGGCCAAGGCCGCCAACGATGTGGCGCAAGAGTCCCTGTTTGAATACCACCTCTACACCCTGAACCACCCCACCACCATTGCTGAGAACCAGACCAAACAAGTGTCCCTGTTATCGGCCAACGGCGTGCCTGCGCGCAAAGAGCTGCTGCTGCGCGGCAGCGATTACTACTACCAGAGCAGCGTGGGCGAGCTGGGTCAAAAGATGAAGGTGGCCGTGTTTGTGGAGTTTGACAACAAGGAAAGTGCACGTCTAGGAATGCCGCTACCCAAGGGCGTGATCCGCGTGTACAAAAAAGACTCTATCGGCAACGCACAGTTTATTGGAGAAGACCGCATCGACCACACCCCCAAAGGCGAAAAAGTACGACTGAAACTTGGTGACGCGTTTGACGTAACTGCGGACAAAAAACAAACAGACTTCAAGAGCTTAGGAAAGAGTGGTCGCTTCAATTCAACCTTTGAGAGCGCTTACGAAATCGTACTTAAGAATGCCAAAAAAGAAGCCACCGTAGTCACCGTGCAGGAACCCATGCCCGGCGACTGGCAAATGCTGTCGTCTAGCCAGCCCCACACCAAAGGCGCATCCAACACCGCAGTTTGGAGCGTAGAGGTGCCAGCCGAAGGCAAAGCCGTGCTGACCTACCGGGCGCTTGTGCGCTACTAGCCCTCGCTTACCCCCCATCGGAGGGGTACAAGGAAATACGTTACCGGCCTAACATCAGCGAACTTTTTTGTTCGAGTGCTCTATGCACACAATGGGTCAAATTACATTCCAAGAAATGAAGCTGCGGCGCTTGATTCCACTATTGCCACTGTGAGAGCCGGCGCCACGCCGGCGTCGCAAAACGCCGCTGAAAACCATATGCGAGACAACATTTACAAGCTGTTTGACAAGCGCTATGCAGGCACTTACGGTGTGACCTTTGCATTTGCGAACGCAGTTGGCAGCACGTACCGTACTGGCACTATCGGCAATCCCGGCGTGACGAGCTACTTCTCCCGCATTGACGTTGCGGGATCTGGTGTGCTGGGTATGGAGGGCTCCACGAATTTGTGGACCACCCGTTGCGTCAATTACACGCCGTCAACTCCGGGATTTGTTACCCCTCCCCCAACGGCAGAGTTGGCAATTGACTGTACCCACAATGAGATTCATAAAATACCGATTGAAATTCCGAAAGACCTGAACATGAAAACTTCTACTCGAGTCCCAAAATTCACTGGGAAATTGCTGGCCCACACCCTTGCTTGGAGCGGTATTCTGGCAACACTGCCCGCCCAAGCCGGCCTATTCGACAAGCTCACCGGTGCCGACAAACCCGTGCGCCTGGAGCTGACCGAGTCCACAGACCGGGCCGCCACATTTATCAAAGCATTTTCTGACTCGGGTGCTTTGGCTCGCGACATCAAACCGGCTGACTTTGCAGAGCGAAAGATCTTGATCTCGGGCTTTCAGATCAACTTTGCCACCGAGCAGGTGGGCTACGCCACAGCGGCGGGTATTGGCAGCACCTCGGTCGAAAAAGTCTACACACTGCAGGATGTGCCGCTAGAGCGGCTGCAAAGCCTCACCGATAGTGCCTACGCAGCCTTTGCCGACATTCTGAAAAAGCGCGGCTACGACGTGCTGCCCCAAAGCGCACTAGAGGCGGCCAGCTTCAAGTCAGCCATGATCGAGGCCAATCAGCCACCGGTCAAGTGGGAGCGCAGTGGCCTTTCAAAAATGGCCGGCGGTGGCAACCAAAACAAACTGGACAATGACAACGTCAACTTCACGGCCACCGCCAAAGGCACCTCGCCCGCTATTGGTGGGTTGGATTTCAAGCCCGCCGCCATGACACTGGCGGATGAATTGGGGGCAGCTGTGATTCAGGTCCGGCTGAAAATCAACTTTGCCCGTTTTGATGACAGCGGCATGTATGGATATTCAGAAATTGATGACAAGCCACAAAACATGCTGGGCGCAAAATCGACCCTAGTGCAGATTTTTTCTCCCGGTACCAAGCGGGCCGATTTCACACAAAAGAAGTCCCTGTTGTTGCCACACCGCGCAGCCGAAAAAGCCACCGCAGTGGCCATGACCACCGCAGAGAAAGCCGGTACTACAGCCATGACGGCAATGTCCGTGTTTGGTGGCTTTTTGAAAGGCGGACTCGCGGGTGCTGCGAGTGAGGCCGGGGGCGCTGCCCACAGCATTGGCGGCTCTGGCAAATTCGAGGTGAAAGCCGACGCCAACTACGAAACGAACACCAGCCAAGACATTGCCTTGGCGCTGGAAGTGATCGCTGAAGCCTTGCCCAAGTAGGGGATTCAAGCCACCTGAAGGCAACCGTATCGCCTGAGGCCCTACCGCTCAGGGTCGCCGTCCCTTGTCCCTACAATCGATAAAACGGTCCCTACATGCCAGCAACACACCTATTCATCGCGCGGATACTCCTTGGAGCATGGCTGAGCGCGTTTGCAGCCTTGGGGATGGCTGCAACGATAACTGGGGCTAATTCGCCAGTAAGTTCCTACATTCTGAGCGATTCAGTAGGCTACGGACTGCAGCTCGATGGCTTGGAAGCCAAGCTGCAAGACGCCCTGGGCGGGCCATCAAAAATCAATCATGATGGTGCACGTTCCATCACCACACCCGGCAGTCAGACCAAAAAATCCGGGTTGCAAATGGTCGAAGCTGACAAGGCGCTCATTGCCAAGGCTGGTGTGATCATCATTATTCTGGGTATGAACCAGATGGAGCCTTCGTTTGAAGAGAGCCAGGTTCAGCTCATGCAGCTACTGAAGTCCATTGCTCCATCTGCGCGTTACTTCTGGGTCGATATCGGAGCCACCATTGCCCCGCAAGCTTCGGGCTGGAGTGCCCGCAACAAAGTTATTTATGCCAACGCGAGCCCGCTGGGATATACCGTGATCAGTCGATACCGGGCCATCTTCGGGCCCGGTGCTGACCCGTTGAATATTCAGCCAGGGCTGAACTTTCCCAACTGGGCAACGGAGGAGGGGTATGGCGGGCCAGGCAATCTGCATGGCTATAGTGGGGAACTTTCCCAGGCCATTCTGGCTGCCGTTGCGGCCACACCGGCTCGGTCGGTTTGCGCCATTCATTCACCCATTACATCCTACGTGCTTGGCGACTCAATTGCCTTTGGGGTCTACAGCGAAACGCTGGCCGACAAGTTGCGCGCAACACTCCACGGCCCATCGCGCATCAGCTACGACGTAGGCCGCTCTATCGAGACACCCGGCCTTCAGATACAAAAATCAGCTTTAGACAGCGTTGCGCTAGACCGTGCTTACATTGCCAAAAGCCAAGTGATAGTGATCATTTTGGGGACCAACCAAATTGAGGCTTCGTTTTCCGACAGCCAACAGCAGCTCATGACCAAGTTGCGTTCTGTGGCGCCCAATGCCAAATATTTCTGGGTAGACATAGGTGCAACTGTTGCAAATCAGGCACCAAGCTGGAGTGCCCGCAACCGTGTCATTTACGACAATGCCGCGGCTTTGGGGTACAGCGTCATCAGCCGTTACAAAGCCATTTTTGGCCCCCTGGTCGATCCCTTGCGTATCACTCCCGGGCTCAACTTCCCCGGAATGACAACGGAACCCGGTTTTGGTGCAGAAGGCAATGTACATGGCGCATACCCTGAGCTTTCCCGCGCCATCCTCGACGCCGTGAGCGCTTGGGCTATCTCTTGCGAGCGCTAGGACTAACTGGTGCGCAGCACACTGCATACAGCCCAATTGGCGGTGCTTGACACACTTCACACGCGTACAAATTTGCTTTGTAGAATGCGCTGGCGCCCAACAGAAACTCTTTAAAGGGCTATCGGTTCTATATGCAAAAACTCAAATACTGCTTACTCTTTGGGGCGATGCTTCCATGCTTGGGATTCGCGCAGACGCTAGGCAACATTGCAATTCCGGGCAAGAACCAATGGCTTTTTTATGGGGTCGAGTTTTCTGACGCAAGTTCCAAAGAAAAGACCGCAGAGTCTGCCGCGCTCATTGCAAGCATCAATACGCAACTCAAAGACAACGGTGTGTCGATGGTCGTGTCATTGGCGCCCATCAAGGCACGCATCTTCAAACAGCACCTGCCTGACGATAAGCCCCTAACGCCCTATTTAGAATCCAATTACAAGCGCCTGCTCAGTTTACTCACGACCAAAGGCGTTGCGGCGGCGGACATCAGCTCTGCCTTTATGTCAAGTGCGGTGCAGCCGGACTCTGCCTTGTATTACCGCTTGGACAGCCATTGGTCGCAACGTGGCGCGCTATTGGCCGCTGAGACGATCAAAAAAGAAGTGGATGCCCGTCCTGACATAGCGACGGCAATCGCCGGGCTGCCTACACTGACAATGAAGATGACCGAGCAAAAAAAAGGACGACTTTCCAAAGCACGTGATTTGACCCAACTCATGACGGCTGAAGACGGTGCGAAGTACGAATCCGAACAATTTATTCCCATTCAATTTCAACGAGGCGCAAGTAGCGCCACGCTGACGGGTGCTGACGAGGTACCCAAAGTAGTGCTGATCGGTAGCAGCTACTCCCAAGAGTGGACCGGATTTCCCGATTCCCTGCGCTACTACTTGCAAAGGGATGTGGGCAACTACAGCCTGGATGCGTCGATTGGCCAATGGGTCGGCATTTACCGCTATTTGCAGAGCGACGCATTCCAGGCAACCCCTCCCAAGCTCATTGTTTGGGAAGTTCCAGAACGCGATATGGTGTCACCACCCGATTTCAAGTTTCGTGAACCTAGATACCAAATGCACTCCACAGATTGGACTATGGGTGCCGCCGCATGGGTGCAAAACAATTGTCAACCGGGTAGCGGCACTATCAAAAGCCTGCATTCCAGTGCCAAAGAGGCCAAAATCTCCGGTGTGAGTGGCATCAAAGTGAGCAACGCTGGTGCCAGCGCTAGTGTAGATATTAGTTTCGCGAATGTGAACAAAGGCACTGACTACTTCGATGCGCGTGTGTCCGCCGCTGTGAATGAAGTGTTGACGATTGAAGTGACGGCCGGCAAAAAAGTTAAATTGCCCACCTTGGCCGTTGCAGGAGACGGACAACCCCACGTGATTCGTATTCCACTCACCTCTAGCGAAGGATCTGTGTCCAAGGCCAAGATTACTTTGTCAGCAGCAGCCAGCAATTTCGAATTGGCCGGCTTGCAGATCTGTCAACACAAACCCCTTAATCCATAGCCCGTTAATCCTGCATAAAAGAGGCTGAATTCGCCAACAGTGCCGCATTCCCCCCTGCCGCAGTGGTGTTGACCGTCACCGTTTGCTCCGCGCAAAAGCGCACCAGGTAGTTGGGCCCGCCGGCTTTGGGGCCGGTGCCGCTCAGCCCTTCGCCGCCAAAGGGCTGCACGCCCACCACCGCGCCGATCATGTTGCGGTTGATGTACACATTGCCCACATGGGCGGCAGCGGCCAGCGCCTCGGCTCTAGAGTCGATGCGGGTTTGGATGCCTAGCGTTAGGCCGTAGCCCAAGGCGTTGATGTGGGCGATGACGTCCGACGGCTCGCTCAAAGCACCACTGCCCCAGCGCACCACCTGCAGCACGGGGCCAAAAATTTCGGCTTTTACGTCGCTCAGGTTGGCCACTTCAAAGGCGTGGGGGGCAATTAAGTTGGCAAGGAGCGGGCGCGGTAGCGCGTTATGCTCCGTGTCCCCCGCCCGCTTTGCGGGCTCCTCCTGGTACGGAGCAGAACGCGCTGCCGTGCCATCCCCAACCAGCACTTTTGCTTGGGATTGCAAACGGCCAATATGGCGGTGGATGTTGTCATAAGCCTCGCGGTCTATCACCGGGCCCACGTCGGTAGCCAAGTCGGCGGTGTTGCCCGCCACCAGCTCTTGCGCGGCGCCTTGCAGCATCTCGATCACGCCATCTGCAATCGCCTCATGCACCACCAGCAAGCGCAGGGCGCTGCAGCGTTGGCCTGCGCTGCGGAACGCACTGGTCACCACCGCGTCAACCACCTGCTCGGGCAGCGCGCTGCTGTCCACCAGCATGGCGTTGATGCCGCCGGTCTCGGCAATCAGCGGTGTGATTGGGCCGTCTTTGGCGGCCAGCGCGCGGTTGATGATTTTGGCCACTTGGGTGGAGCCAGTGAACACCACACCCGCAATGCCGGGCTGGGCCACCAGCGCTGCGCCCACGGTTTCGCCAGCACCGTGCAAGAGTTGCAACGCGTCGGTGGGCACACCCGCCGCGTGCAGCAAGTCCACCGCCGCGCGGGCGACACCCGGCGTTTGCTCGGCAGGCTTGGCCAGCACGCCGTTGCCGGTGGCCAGCGCCGCCGCTACCTGGCCCACAAAAATAGCGAGCGGAAAATTCCACGGGCTGATGCACACCCACACGCCGCGCGCAGTCAGGCGCAGGGTGTTGGTTTCGCCCGTGACACCAGGCAGGGCTTGGGGCTGCATGATGCGCTCGGCCTCGTCGGCATAAAAGCGCAAAAAGTCTACCGCTTCGCGCACTTCGCTGACCGCATCGCCCCAGGTTTTGAAGGCTTCTTTGACCAGCAAAGCGCACAGCGTGGGCATGCTGGACTGCATGGCGTCAGCCGCTTTGCGCAGCACGGCGGCGCGTTGGGCTACATCTACCTTGCTCCACTTTTGATAGCTGCTTACGCAGGCTGTATAAGCGCCAGTGGTGTTTTTTACCTCAAACTCAGGCACCACAGGCACCACAGGCACGCTGGTGGTGCTGTAGGCAGCCAGCAACGGCGCACGCATCTCGGGAGCAGTCAAGTCCAGCCCCGTGCTGTTGGCGCGCGCACTCGGCGTGCTGCCAAACAGGTGCGCAGGCAGCGGCAAGCTGGGGTTCGGCTCCAGGCGCAGCGGCGAGATCAGCAGCTCTTGCATACCCACCGATTCGTCGGCCAGCTGGTGCACAAACGATGAATTGGCCCCGTTCTCCAACAGTCGGCGCACCAGATAAGCCAGCAGATCGCGGTGCGCGCCCACCGGCGCATACACGCGGCAGGCCACCAACGGATTTTTCAACACCTCGCGGTACACGCCCTCGCCCATGCCGTGCAGCCGCTGCAACTCAAACCGAGGGCCAGAAGTGTGCGCAGAAGCCTGGGCAGCAGTGTGCTCAGCGGAGGTAAAAGGAGGAGGCCGCAGGCCGGGGGACACGGAGCTGAGCGCGCTGCTGCCCAGGCGCTCAGCCGGGGAAATGCCCCCTGGCTTAGATGCCAACTGCAAAATCGCCGCAATGGTGGCCGCGTTGTGCGTGGCGAACTGCGGGTAAATCACGTCCGAAGCCTGCAGCAGCGCGCTGGCGCAAGCCAGGTAGCTCACATCGGTGTGGTGCTTGTGGGTGAACACCGGGTAATGCGGCAGGCCCATCTCCTGGGCGCGTTTGATCTCTGCGTCCCAATACGCGCCCTTCACCAAACGGCACATCAGGCGCACCCCGTGTTTGCGGGCTAATGCGGCCACATGGTCTATCAGCTCCAGCGCGCGGGTCTGATAAGCCTGCATAGCCAGCCCCAGGCCGGTCCACTGCGGATAGTGCTGCGCCACCTGGGCCATAAGCGCCTCCAGCACGTCCAGCGACAGCTCCAGCCGGTCTACCTCTTCGGCGTCAATCGTGAGGTTGATGTTCGCGCGCGCGGCCTGCTCGCACAGGCCCCACACGCGCGGCACCAGCTCGGCCATGACGCGCTTGTGCTGCGCGTCTTCATAGCGCGGGTGCAGGGCCGACAGCTTGATGGAAATACCATCGTTTTGAGCGATAGCGCCCGTGTGGCTTGCGTAACCAGCTATGAATTCAATAGCATCCGAATAGCTTTTGAGGTACTTGCGTGCGTCTACTTCCGTGCGAGCGCCTTCGCCCAGCATGTCGTAGCTGTAGGTGAGCCCCCCTGCTGCACCGCTGCGCGGGTCGCTGCCCCCCACGGGGGCTAATTCCCCTTGGGGCGGCCCAGCGGGGAATTGTCCCTTGCGCGCTTGCAGATGGGCTTTGCGCGCGGTGTTGGCCTCGGTCACGGCTTCTTTCATGGTCTGGCCCAGCACAAACTGGCGGCCCAGCAGCTGCACGGCGCGCAAGGTGGCGGCCACCACGGTTTTGGCGCCAAGCTTGCCCAGCAGGCCGGGTTCGGTGTGCTTAAAACTGGCGTCTGCACCTGACTGCGCATCTTGTGAATGGGGTAAAAAATGCTTAGACATGGCAATGGCCGCGCTAGACAGGCGCGCCAGCACTTTGTCACCGGAACCTTGAAAGTCGGCCCGGCCCAATTGATCGGCGGTGAGCGCGATGGCGGTCTCGGCGTCGGGCACGCGCAGCAGCGCTTCGGCCAAGCGCATCAAGGCCAGGCCCTCGGCGCTGGAAATGGGGTATTCCTTGAGCAAGCTCTCCATCGCCCAAAACGGCGGCGGGTTGTCGCGCACGGCTTGCACCCAGGGCGCAGCTGCTTGGGCTGCAGCAGCCCAGTCCAGCCCCTGACTCACGGCCTGCAGGCGGTGGGCCACCACTTCGGACTCAGAACGGTACGGAAAAGGCAGGCGTTGGGATGAATGCATGGCAGACCTCAGCAAGTAGTGATACCCGCTATGGTGTCTGCTTTTGCGTTGAGTTATTTGCTATATTTAATTAATAAATTAGTGAATTAATACAGTCAACAACCAAACCGACAAGGTAGCGCATGGGCCTGGACCGCATCGACCTCAAAATACTCAGCTGCCTGCAGCAAGACGCTCGCACCTCTAACCTCAAGCTGGCAGAAACAGTAATGCTGTCGCCCACCGCCGTGCTGGCACGGGTGCAGCGACTCACCAAAGACGGCTACATTGTGGGCTATGAAGCACGCCTCAACCCAACCAAGTTAGGCGCCGGCATGATGGTGTTTGTAGAGGTGCTGCTTGACCGCACCACACCCAATGTGTTTGAGGCCTTCAAAGCCGCAGTGCAAGTGCATGGCGAGATTTTGGAGTGCCACATGGTGGCCGGCGGGTTTGACTACCTGCTCAAAACCCGTATGGCCGACATGGCCGCCTACCGTAACTTCGCGGGCACGGTGCTGTGGCAGTTGCCCGGCGTGCGCGAGACACGTACCTACCCGGTGATGGAGGAAATTAAGGACACCACGCACCTGAAGCTCATGTAAAACCCCTAGCCAAGTGAGGTGTGCATTAAGTCACAATTGGCACATGATCAATCGTCGCCAATTTACCCTCGCCGCCGGCAGCTCCGCCGCATTAGGTTTCCCAGCGGTTCACGCCGAGTCCGAAAAAATCATTCTGGGACAGTCGGCCGCATTCACCGGGCCCGCTGCGCAACTGGGCACACAATTTCATGCTGGTGCCAAGCTGCACTTTGATCAGATTAACGCCCAAGGTGGCATCTCTGGACGCAACATTGAAATACGCCAGCTCGACGATGGCTACGAGCCCGAGCGCTGCGCAGACAACACCCGCAAGTTGCTCGATGACGACGTATTCGCCCTGTTTGGCTACATTGGCACTCCCACTAGCGTGGTGGCACTGCCCCTGGCTACCAAGGCCAAAATACCTTTTATCGCACCGTTTACAGGTGCCATGGCACTGCGCACACCCCTCAACCGCTATGCCTTTCATGTACGTGCTTCGTACAACGACGAGACCGCACTCATCGTGCGCCAATTGCACAACGTGGGCGTCACCAAAATTGCGGTGTTTTACCAAAATGACGCTTATGGCAAAGCCGGCTTGGACGGCGCCACACTGGCTTTGAGCACCTTGAACCTCAAACCCGTGGCTACGGCTACGGTGGAGCGAAACTCCACCGATGTGGCCAAAGCGGTAGAAACCATCAACGGGGCAGCCCCAGAAGCGGTCATCCAAATCAGCGCCTACAAGTCGTGCGCGGCCTACATCCGTGCAGCACGCAAAGCGGGCTACGGCGGCAACTTTTACAACGTGTCGTTTGTGGGCACTCAGGCCCTGGCTGATGACTTGGGCAAAGAGGGGGCTGGCGTGGTGGTATCGCAAGTCATGCCTTCGCCCTACAGCAGCGCCAAACCTATTGCGCGCGAGTTCCAAGAAGCCGTGCGCAAAGCTAACGGCGCAGTTCAGGCCAACTTTTCCAGCATGGAGGGGTTTTTAGCAGCCAAGGTGGTGGCGGAAGGGCTGCGCCGTGGCGGCGTGAAAGCCGGTCGCGAGGGCCTCATTACGGGCCTGGAATCCATGGGCAACCTGTCGTTGGGAGGCTACAACGTCAACTTTTCGCGCACCGAGCATGTAGCGTCCAGCTTTGTTGAGCTATCCATGCTCACGGGCGACGGCCGGGTGCGTACCTAGGCGGCCGGGGGGCGGCCGCCAAAAATGGCGGTGCCCACGCGCACCATGGTGCTGCCGCTGGCAACGGCGGCCTCTAGGTCGGCGGTCATGCCCATAGACAGCGTATCAAGCCCCAGCCCGGTTGCATTTAGAGTGTCAAATAGGGCTGCGGCCCTCGTGTGAATTGCGCAAGCAGCTACAAAATCAATAGCAGGCTCGGGAATCGTCATGATGCCGCGCAGGCGCAGTTGAGGCAGTGCAGCCACTGCGTGGGCCAATGCCAGCGCGTCGTCAGGGGCGACCCCCGCCTTGGTGGGCCCGCCGTCCATATTGACTTGAATACACACCTGCAGCGGCGGCAAGTGTGGCGGGCGTTGCTCGCTGAGGCGCTGAGCAATTTTGAGCCGGTCTACAGAGTGCACCCAATCAAAGTGGCCCGCAACCAGGCGCGTTTTGTTGCTTTGAATCGGCCCAATGCAATGCCACTGCAACGGCAAACCGGTCAATTGGGCCATTTTGTCCACGGCTTCTTGAATATAGTTTTCACCAAAAGAGGTTTGCCCCGCTTCAAACGCTTGGCGCACCGCGTCAGCACCAAAGGTCTTGGAAACTGCGAGTAAGCCCACTGCGTTTACAGGGCGGTTTGCGCTGGTGCAGGCCTGTGCAATACGCTGGCGCACGCGCTGGAGATGGTCGGCAATCATGGTCATAATCCAAGAGAGTATCAAATTGATTGAACCATTCGCGCGAGGACTCTGTGGACATTACCCAATTGCTGGCTTTTAGCGTCAAAAACAAAGCTTCTGACTTGCACCTCTCCGCCGGTTTGCCACCCATGATTCGGGTGCACGGCGATGTGCGCCGACTCAACGTGGAGCCGCTGGACCACAAGCAGGTGCATGCCATGGTGTATGACATCATGAACGACACCCAGCGCAAGAACTACGAAGAGTTCTTGGAAATTGACTTTTCGTTCGAGATTGACGGGCTGGCCCGCTTTCGGGTGAATGCGTTTAACCACAACCGCGGCGCGGGCGCGGTGTTTCGGACCATTCCGAGCAAAATTTTGTCGCTGGAACAATTGGGCGCACCCAAGATTTTTGGTGACCTGGCGCTAAAGCCGCGCGGCATGGTGCTGGTGACTGGGCCCACCGGCTCGGGCAAATCCACCACTTTGGCGGCCATGGTCAACTACCTCAATGAGACCGAGTTCGGCCACATTTTGACGGTGGAAGATCCCATCGAATTTGTACACGAATCCAAAAAATGTCTGGTTAACCAACGTGAGGTGGGGCCGCACACTTTAAGTTTTGCCGCCGCGCTGAAATCTGCACTGCGCGAAGACCCAGACTGTATTTTGGTGGGCGAAATGCGCGACTTGGAGACCATCCGCCTGGCCATGACGGCGGCGGAAACCGGCCATTTGGTGTTTGGCACCCTGCACACCAGCAGCGCCGCCAAAACCATCGACCGGATCATTGACGTATTCCCGGCTGACGAAAAAGAAATGGTGCGCGCCATGCTGAGCGAATCGCTGCAGGCAGTGATCTCGCAAACCTTGTGCAAAACCAAAGACGGCCAAGGCCGTGTGGCAGCGCACGAGATCATGCTGGGCACCAGTGCCATTCGCAACCTGATTCGGGAGGCCAAAGTGGCGCAGATGTACTCCAGCATCCAAACTGGCAACAGCGTAGGGATGCAAACCCTGGACCAAAATCTGACCGATCTGGTGCGGCGCAACATCATTAGCCCCTCCGAGGCCCGCAGCAAAGCCAAGATACCGGATAACTTCCCAGGCTAATTCATCTGAAAGACCCGATTTATTATGGAACGCGATCAGGCTACGAGATTTATCAACGACCTGTTAAAGCTGATGGTCAGCCGTAACGGGAGCGACTTGTTTATCACTGCCGACTTCCCACCCGCCATAAAGGTTGATGGCAAGATGACCAAAGTGTCGCCACAGCCCCTCAACGCCTCACACACGCTGGCCTTGGCCCGTTCGATCATGAGCGACAAGCAAGTGGCCGATTTCGAACGCACCAAGGAAGGTAACTTTGCCATCTCGCCGCCTGGCATTGGTCGCTTTCGGGTGAATACGTTCATACAGCAAGGCAAAGTAGGCATGGTTATGCGGGTGATCCCACAAATACTGCCCACCATCGACGGTTTGGGCGTACCAAGAATCCTGAAAGACATCGTGCAATCCAAGCGCGGGCTGTGCATTTTGGTGGGGGCCACAGGCTCGGGCAAGTCAACCACATTGGCAGCCATGGTCGATTGGCGCAATGAAAACTCTTATGGCCACATCATTACGGTGGAAGATCCCGTGGAATTTGTGCACGCACACAAAAACTGCGTAGTCACACAGCGCGAGGTGGGGCTGGACACCGACAGTTGGGAGTCCGCGCTAAAAAACACCCTACGCCAAGCGCCAGACGTCATTTTGATGGGCGAGATTCGCGACCGCGAAACCATGGAGCACGCCGTAGCGTTTGCCGAAACTGGCCATATGTGTCTGGCCACACTGCACGCCAACAGCGCCAACCAGGCGCTGGACCGCATCATTAACTTCTTCCCCGAAGAGCGCCGTAGCCAGTTGCTCATGGACTTGTCGCTGAACCTGAGGGCGCTAGTGTCGCAACGCCTGATACCCAAGCAAGACGGTAAAGGACGTATTGCTGCCGTCGAGGTGATGATCAACTCTCCCTTGATTTCAGACCTGATCTTCAAAGGTGAGGTGTCTGAGATCAAAGAAATCATGAAAAAAAGCCGAAACATTGGTATGCAAACTTTTGATCAGGCGCTGTTTGATTTGTTTGAGACCAACGCCATTACCTATGAGGATGCGCTTCGCAATGCCGATTCGCTCAACGACTTGCGCCTGCAAATAAAGCTACATAGCCAACGCGCAAAAACCAACGATTTCAGTGCAGGCACCGAAAGCTTTGCCATCATGTAGCCCTTCTACAGCGCGCGCCCTTTCTCTTAAACCTCTGACCCAAGCCATGTCCAGCATCAACACTAAAACCTACGACCCCGCAGCCCCCACTTCCATCGCCTTTTTGGGCTTGGGTGTCATGGGCTACCCCATGGCGGGGCACTTGGCCAAAGCGGGCCACCGCGTCACGGTGTACAACCGCTCAATCGCCAAAGCCAGCGCGTGGAGCGCAGAGTTTGCAAGCGCCGCCAGCTCCCTGGGCGCGCACGCCCATGCTGCTACGCCGCGCGAGGCAGCCAAGCAGGCCGACATCGTGTTTTGCTGCGTGGGCAATGACGATGACCTGCGCAGCGTCACCCTCGGGCCCGATGGTGCCTTTGCGGGCATGAAGCCGGGCGCTATTTTTGTGGACCACACCACAGCCTCAGCCAGCATTGCCCGTGAGTTGTCAGCTGCGGCCCAAGCCCTGGGCCTGCAGTTTGTGGATGCACCTGTGTCAGGCGGCCAGGCCGGCGCACAAAACGGCATGCTTACGGTGATGTGCGGTGGCGATACTGAGGCGTTCAATGCCGCCAAACCTGTGGCCATGGCGTTCTCGCGTGCATTCACCCACTTGGGCGAGAGCGGCGCAGGCCAGTTGGCCAAAATGGTTAACCAAATTTGCATTGCCGGTCTTGTGCAGGGCCTGTCTGAGGCAATTGCCTTCGGTCAGCGCGCTGGACTCAACATGAACGACGTGCTCGACGTGATTGGCAAGGGCGCGGCCCAAAGCTGGCAACTCGACAACCGGGGCAAAACCATGGTGGCTGACAAGTTTGATTTTGGCTTTGCTGTGGACTGGATGCGCAAAGACCTGGGTCTGGTGCTGGACGAAGCCAAACGCAACGGTGCACGCTTACCCGCCACCGCATTGGTAGACCAGTTTTATGCAGATGTGCAGCAGATGGGCGGCAATCGTTGGGACACCAGCAGCCTGATCAAGCGGCTGAAGTAGCCACTGCATTGGCGCTTGGCGCTTTCTATTTGTCCATAAAAAAACGGCCCTCGCGGGCCGTTTTTGATTAATGCTTGGCTACCTTCAAATCAATAAGAAGACTTAGCCGGTTCAGGCACGCTCGATGGCTGGGGCAGCATGCGGGTCAGTTCTTCTTCACTGATGATTTCCAATACCCGCACCAAGCGCTGTACGCCTTGAGTGGCAGTAATCACTTCGGTGGCGCGGTTGGCTTCGCGCTGGGTCACACGGCCCATGACGTAGGTTACACCGTGCTCAGTGCGAATTTTGAACGAATTGGCAAACAAGTCTTTGGCATCTACCAGTCCTGCTTTGACGCGACCGGTGACCAACGAATCGGACGAACGCTGTGTCAGTGTGGAGTTGCCCATAACGGCCAGCTCGTTCACCACGTTACGCACATTTTCTACCCCGGATACTACTTTTTCGACCAGCGCCCTGTCTTGCGCACTGGGTACCTCACCGGTAATCAGCACCTGACGGTTGTAGCTGGTCACACTGACATTGACGCGGTCACCCAGGTTTTCGCGGACGCGGTTGGCGGACTTGATTTCAATGCCCTCGTCTTCCACCACGGTGCCAGAGGTGCGGCGGTCGGTTGCCACCAGCGTACCCATCACTGCGCTGCCCACCATCAGGGGAAAACAGGCGGTAAGGCTACCCAGTGTGGCGCCGGTAAGCACCAGTGCGAGGCTGAGGCGTTTAAGAGAATGCTTCATGTATTGGTTTCCTGGTCGCCCAAAAGCTGGGCATCGACTGCATCGCAAATGCAATGCAGTATGAGTAAATGCACTTCCTGAATGCGGGCAGTGCGCTGGCTGGGCACACAAATGTGCACATCGGTTTCACGCAGCACATGGGCCATTTTGCCGCCGTCGCGTCCGGTTAGGCCCACAACCACCATCTCGCGCGCGTGGGCAGCTTCAATAGCTGCCAACACATTGGCTGAATTGCCGCTGGTAGAAATCGCCAGCAACACATCGCCAGGCAACCCCAGCGCGCGTACTTGGCGCGAAAAGATCACATTGAAATCGTAGTCGTTGGCAATTGCAGTAATGATGGAGCTATCAGTGGTGAGCGCAATCGCACCCAGCTCTGGGCGCTCGCGCTCAAAGCGCCCCACAAACTCTGCCGCGAAGTGCTGCGCGTCGGCCGCCGAGCCGCCGTTGCCACAAGCCAGCACTTTGCCACCGCTGGTGACACAGGCCAGCATGGCTTGCACGGCAGCGGCAATAGGCTTACTCAGAATTTGTGCTGACTGGTATTTCAGGTCGGCACTGTCAATAAAGTGTTGTTCAATTCGTTGTTCCAGCATGGTGGGGATGATACCGCGCCCCTCAAAGCCCACTTTTGTTGTCATGGGTCAGCTGGCATCAAACGCGCCGGGTAGCCACTGCACGCCGTCTTGCTCCAACACCACCACATCAAAGCGACACGGCGGCAGGGTACGCAACTGCATCAGGTAATGGCGGGCTGCAAAAATGATTCGCCGCTGTTTGACAAAGCCCACGCTGGCAGCGGCCCCGCCATGCTGGCCGGTGGAGCGGGCGCGCACCTCTACAAAAACACAGGTGCCGTCAGGCGCACGCATGATGAGATCGATTTCGCCGCCACCGCGCCCCGGGGTCCGATAATTGCGCTGCACCAATTGCAGGCCCTGTTCCTGCAGGTAGTGCAGGGCCTCGTCTTCCGCCGCATCGCCGATGCGCTTGGTGGTGTGGGTCTGCTTTGAATTTGAATGAGAGGTGTCCATCGTGAGCGCGTCGTATGTTTCTGCCCTGGTGGCAGCCCAAGAAGCTGCATCTGCCCAGCATTATCCGCAGGGTGCGCTGTATGTCGTGGCCACACCCATTGGCAACCTGGCCGACATCAGCCTGCGCGCCCTGTACGTGCTGGGCCTGGCCGACGTGGTGGCCTGCGAGGACACGCGCCACACGCAGGCCATGCTGCGCGCCTACGGCATCGACAAGGGTGCTCACCAGTTACTGGCAGTACATCAGCACAACGAAGCCGAGGCCGCCCACACCGTCATGGACCGGCTGCACCAAGGCCAGCGCGTAGCCTACGTGAGCGACGCGGGCACCCCCGGTGTGAGCGATCCCGGTGCGAGGCTGGTGGCCGCGCTGCACGCCAAGGGCCTGCGCACCATTCCCCTGCCTGGTGCCAGCAGCGTGACTGCTCTGCTTTCTGTAGCAGGTTACGCTGACCAGACGGGGGCTGCAGGCGGATTTGTCTTTGCAGGCTTCCTGCCCAACAAGAGCGCCGAGCGCCAAACAGCCGTAGCCGCCCTGCTGTCAGAAACCCGCGCTGTGGTGCTGCTAGAAGCGCCCCACCGCATTGAGGCCATGGCACAGGCACTGGCGGTACTGGGCGATCGTAAAGTAACGATTGGTCGCGAACTCACCAAACAGTTCGAGACCGTGATCACCCTGCCCGCCCACGGTTTGAGCGCCTGGTTGGCTGAGGATGCCAACCGCGAGCGCGGCGAATTTGCGCTGGTGGTGCACGGTGCACCCGTCGTAGCCGACACCGGCCAAGGCCTGCGGGTGCTGACGCTGCTACTGGCCGAGCTGCCGCTGAAGACGGCGGTCAAGCTGGCCGCCGAGATCACCGGCGAGCCACGCAATGCTCTGTATGAGACAGGGCTGCAGCTCAAAGCTGCGGCGCAACGCCCTGATTGACCGTACCTAACCGCTGGTTGCAGCGCAGGCAGGGCGCTGAATTGCTCCTATTTTCATAGCTGCTTACGCATATGATTAAAGGGCCATGGGTCGATTTGATTGATTTTCTGGAGCTCCGCGATCACCCAGACTGCAGGTAAAATAGTATTTTCACAAGCCAGCGCAACAGTGCGCTGCATCATCTAGAAAGAATCGACATGGGCGCGCAGTGGAAAGCTAAGGGCAAAGAATTGGCAGCCAATGCCAAAGGCAAGTTGTTTGGTCGCCTGGCCAAAGACATCATGATTGCTGCGCGCGCCGGTGCGGACCCCGCTAGCAACTCCAAGCTGCGCTTGGTGGTGGAGCAGGCCCGCAAGGTGTCCATGCCCAAGGACACGCTAGAGCGCGCCATTAAAAAAGGCGCTGGCCTGACCGGTGAGTCGGTGAGCTTTGAGCGCGTGATTTACGAAGGCTTTGCGCCGCACCAAGTGGCGGTGATGGTGGAATGCCTGACCGACAACGTGAACCGCACCGCGCCCGAAATGCGCGTGCTGTTTCGCAAAGGCCAGCTCGGCACCTCCGGCTCGGTTGCATGGGACTTTGACTACCTGGGCATGATCGAGGCCGAACCCACCGCCCCTGGTGCCGACGCTGAAGTGGCAGCCATCGAAGCTGGTGCCCAAGACCTGGAGCCCGGCGAAGAAGAAGGCACCACCACCTTCTTTACCGACCCTAGTGACCTGGACCTGGTCAGCCGCGCCCTGCCCGCCCACGGCTTTAACGTGCTGTCAACCAAGCTGGGTTACAAGCCCAAAAACCCGGTCAACCCCGCCAACCTGACGCCTGAACAACTCGAGGAAGTGGAAAACTTCCTTACCGCCATTGACGGCAACGACGACGTGCAAAACGTGTACGTTGGCCTGGCCGGCTAAGCCGCAACATGAACTCAGAAACCGCCCACTGGCCTCCCGTAGGTACAGGCACCTGGAGCCGCTGGTGGGGCTATTTAGCGCGCTGGTTGGCGTTTGGCGTGGTGGTCAATATCTTCCAGCCCAGCACCGACGGCATGGACGCCTTGTGGCTGCAGAAAACCTACCAAGCCCTGTGGGGCCTGTGGTTTGGGTTGGTGTGCGCCATTGTGTTTACCTGGGCAGAAAACACGTTCAACACGCCGCGCATGCGTTGGAAAACCTGGGCCTTGGTGATTGCCACCTGGTTAGTCGTGAAGGTGGTGTTTGTCAGCACCCTGGTGGCGATGGGACCAGCGGCTTAAACAGCGGCTTGCACAAGGCTCAAGGCCGCCGAAAAGCGACTTGTTGTTTGGCCCAGTATTTTGACGTGAGCGGCTCCAGCCGCACCGTGCCGCCCGTAGACGGCGCATGCACAAAGCGCCCTTCCCCCACGTAAATACCTGCGTGGCTGGTGGTACCCCCCACTGAGAAAACCACCAAGTCACCCGTTCGAACTTCGTCAGACGTGACCGACTGGCCCCAGTCTTTTAAAGCGGCCACCGTGCGCGGCGACACCACGCCAGAACGCACTTTGTAAACATGGCCAATGAGGCCACTGCAATCAAAACCAGACGCGGGTGTGTTGCCACCGAAGCGATAAGGCGTGCCTACCAGGCTGATGGCGTACAAAGTAACATCATTGGCCTGGTCAACGGTAAGTCGGGAAGGAACGTCGCGCGCGACCGGCACAACGATGGGCTCAAGGCTGCGTTGCACGGTGGGTGCGGACCCACAACCGGATAACGCCAGCACCACCAACACCACTGGAAAAAGCCGTGCTTCCAAACGCAAGCTGCCTGCCGCAGTCACTGCAGGTGCGGCGGGCTTGTCCAACACGCGCACCTGCATCACACCCGCGTTACTTTCCCGCCGCGGCCAAGGCTGCGTTGAACGTGCTGCTGGGGCGCATCACCGCTTCGCACTTGGCAGCATCGGCCAAGTAGTAGCCGCCGATATCGACAGGCTTGCCTTGCACGGTTTTGAACTCTTCTGTGATTTGGGCTTCGTTGTCGGTCAGTGCTTTGGCCAAGGGTGCGAAATGGGCTTGCAGGGCGGCGTCTTCAGTTTGCTCAGCCAAGGCTTGCGCCCAGTACATAGACAGGTAGTACTGGCTGCCGCGGTTGTCCAACTGGCCGGTTTTGGGCGACGGATTCTTGTTGTTATCCAACAGTTTGCCCGTGGCTGCATCCAGCGTCTTGGCCAAGATTTTGGCTTGGTTGTTGCCCGTCTTGATGCCCAGATCTTCCAGTGATACGGCCAATGCCAAGAACTCGCCCAGCGAGTCCCAACGCAGGTGGTTTTCTTCTACCAGTTGTTGCACGTGCTTGGGCGCTGAACCACCGGCACCGGTCTCGTACATGCCGCCACCTGCCATCAATGGCACCACCGACAGCATCTTGGCCGAGGTGCCTAGTTCCATGATGGGGAACAGGTCGGTCAGGTAGTCACGCAGGATGTTGCCCGTGGCGCTGATGGTGTCCAAACCGCGAACCACGCGTTCCAGCGTGTAGCGCATGGCACGTACCTGGCTCATGATCTGGATGTCCAGACCCGCAGTGTTGTGCTCGTGCAGGTACATCTTGACCTTGGTAATCAGCTGGGCTTCGTGCGGGCGGTACTGGTCGAGCCAGAACACCACCGGCATGCCGGAGTTGCGCCCACGGGTTACGGCCAGTTTGACCCAGTCGCGAATCGCAGCATCCTTGACCTGGCACATGCGCCAGATGTCGCCGGCTTCCACGTTTTGGCTCAGGAGCACTTCGCCAGTGTTCAGGTCGGTGATGTTGGCCACGCCGTCTTCAGAAATCTCGAAGGTCTTGTCATGCGAGCCGTATTCCTCGGCTTGCTGGGCCATCAGGCCGACGTTGGGCACGGTGCCCATGGTCTTGGGATCGAAAGCGCCATGCCATTTGCAGAAATTGATAATTTCTTGGTAAATGCGAGCAAAAGTCGACTCTGGCATCACGGCCTTCACGTCCTTGAGTCGGCCGTTGGCATCCCACATCTTGCCGCCGTTGCGGATCATGGCGGGCATGGACGCATCCACAATGATGTCGTTGGGCGAGTGGAAGTTGGTGATGCCCTTGGCCGAATCAACCATGGCCAGCTCGGGCCGGTTCTCATGGCAAGCGTGCAGGTCGCGCTTGATCTCGTCTTGCTTGCTTTGGGGCAGCGTGGCAATTTTGCCGTACAGATCAGCCATGCCGTTGTTGACGTTGACGCCCAGTTCTTTGAACAGGTCACCGTGCTTGGCGAAGGCGTCTTTGTAGAAAATCTTCACGCAGTGACCGAACACGATGGGGTGCGAGACCTTCATCATGGTGGCCTTGACGTGCAGGGAGAACATCACGCCGGTCTTGCGGGCGTCTTCGATCTCTTTCTCGTAGAAGTCTTCCAGGGCTTTTTTGCTCATGTACATGCTGTCGATAACTTCGCGGTCCAGCAACGACACCTTTTGCTTGAGCACCACAGTTTTGCCGCTTTTGGTAAGCAGTTCCATTTTCACGTCACGTGCTTTGTCCAACGTGATGGACTTTTCACCATGGTAGAAGTCGCCGTGGTGCATGTGCGAAACGTGGCTGCGCGATGCCTGGCTCCACTCGGCCATGCTGTGGGGGTTTTTGCGGGCAAATTCCTTCACGGCACGAGGTGCGCGGCGGTCCGAATTGCCTTCGCGCAAAACAGGGTTCACTGCGCTGCCAATACATTTTGAATAGCGGGCACGCAGGGCTATTTCCTCGTCGGTCTTGGGATCTTCGGGGTAGTCAGGAATCGCGAATCCTTTGCCCTGCAATTCACGGATACAGGCCGTCAACTGGCCCACAGAGGCGCTGATGTTGGGCAACTTGATGATGTTGGTGTTGGGCAGCAAGGTAAGGCGACCCAGTTCTGCCAGAGTGTTGGGCACGCGCTGGGCTTCGGTCAACGACTCAGGAAACTCAGCCAAGACGCGGGCAGCCACTGAAATATCGGCACTCTCCACCTGCACCCCGGCGGCGGCGGCAAATGTGCGCACTACGGGCAAAAACGCTGCGGTAGCCAAGGCAGGAGCCTCGTCTGTTAGCGTATAAATAATTTTTGATGAATCGGCGGCCATAGAAATCCTCATTCTTTGGGTTAGTTGGGGTGCAGTATTGGAGTACAAACCACTGTCTTCGATCTTACGATAGACGCATTACTTTTTTTAACCGACTTCAACACATGACTCTAAGTACTTGGTGGTTGTTTATTTTGATGACGTTTGTGGTGTCAGCCACGCCCGGGCCCAACATGCTGCTGATCATGAGCATCAGTGCCCGTCACGGCCTTAAAACCGCTACCACCGCCATGGCAGGTTGCATGTCAGCACTTTTGATCATGATGAGCATTTCAGCGGCCGGTTTGGGCGCAGTCTTGCAGACGTTCCCTGCGGTATTTGAGGCCCTAAGATTGGCTGGGGCTGCCTATTTGGCTTATTTGGGCGTGAAATGCTGGCGCGCACCCGTGCACACCCAAAGCGATATGCCGGAAGCCGCCTCCTCTGCTGTGCACGGTACCGCCGTATTTCAGCAAGGTTTTTTGGTAGCGGCCAGCAACCCCAAAGCCATTTTGTTTGCTGCGGCGTTTTTTCCACAGTTTTTGAATCCGCAAAGCGCGCAACTGCCGCAGTTTGCAATGTTGCTAGCAACCTTTGCCGTGATTGAGGTGAGCTGGTACTTTGTGTATGCTGCCAGCGGCAAACGTTTGTCGGTGTATTTGCAGCAAGCCCAGGTAATGCGGGTTTTTAACCGCGTGACTGGCAGTGTGTTTGTCGGCTTTGCTGTGCTGATGGCCGCTGCGCGTGACTAGGTCCGCAAAGCCCGCCTAATTTCTTGGGCCAATTCAGCGCGCAACTCAGGCCGCACATGGCGACCAATATCCACGGATTGCCTGTGAGCAGAAACTTCGATTAAAGCCTTAAGGCCAGCACGAGGCTCCACCCGTACGCTGTACCGAGGAAACTGCACACGTTGCAACATGCCACCCTCTTCTATTTCCACTACCAAGTGCTGGTCCAGTATTTGGATACGCTCTGCGTCCGTAGCGTGGCGGGCATACACTAGAAAGGCAATGCCAACCGCCGCAAGCTCTGCGAGTGCAAAGGGCAGGATAAGCGCCACGCCCTGAACATAAAAAGCAAAACCAATCCCCAAAGACACACAACACAGCGATGCATACAACAAGCACAACTGTTTGGGTGTAATAGAACAGTTACGTTGTAGCCGCCATTGAATGGATGTGTCTGTGACACTGGCAAATCGATAGGGCAAACGCGTCATAACATCATGACAGTGTGAATAGTAAATATCGTCTCGATTTTCGCTACCTAGTTCAATGAGTGGATGCTTTTACGTGGAATACTTTGGCGGGCAAAGGGGCTATTGAACACTTGGCTCTGCTGTTTGTTCATATGCAGTTAACAAAGCATATGCACAATTGTTCCGTTTAATTAAGGGACTTTATGAAACAAGTATCTACAGCGTATTACGATATCTTCAGCCGTATTTTTCACTGGCTAACCGCCATTGCGGTCTCTGTTGCTTTTATTCTTGGACCCGAGGGATTTGGGCGCCTCATGCGCGATGGGGTAGACCCTGCCTCCAGAATCGACATCGTTTTGCACGAAAGTCTTGGCGTATTGGTATTTGCTACAACCCTTCTTCGCCTTCTGTGGGTTGCCTTTCGTCCTGCAACACCGGTATTTGCCATGAAAGGGTGGATGATATGGGGCTCCAAACTGGCGCACCTTGCGCTATGGGCGCTACTGCTTGCGCTGCCAATATCCGCTATGCTGGCGCTTGGCAGCGAAGGCCACCCACTCACACTCCTAGGCGGACTGCGGATGAATGAAATACCTTTCATCGAAAACTCGTTTATTTCAGAGTTTGCAGATTGGGGCGATGTCCATGGTTTCTTGGGCGACGCCATCATGGCGCTTGCCGGATTACATGCTGCTGCTGCCATTTACCACCACGCAGTGCTCAAGGACGGCGTACTGGCTTCCATGCTGCGTCGTCGCAAATAAGCCCACTTGACAGTACAACAGCGCTACCCATCGCCAACGGGCTAATGGGTGGCTATAGAGCTGCAGTGATTTCGCACCGAACGAATCTCTAACTGAGCATTGCGTCTTTGCTCAATCATGAGCCAACGGTTTTGGCAATGACTGCACAAGCAAGGCGGGGTCCAGAGTTGCCAGTGGGTTGCGTCTTGAAATCATCCGGGTCGCGGTGCACGATCAACCCGCGGCCAATAACGTCCACCATGCCATGGCCTACGCTAATGGTAGTTGACGTGTAGCTAAATTTGGCAATGCCATTCGCATCCGCTTTCAGGCTTATCAGGTCGCCTGCGTGGTGCTCGGTGTGGTCATGCGCTCCATGCGCCCTGCCCATGGGATTGAAATGTCCGCCAGTGCTCAGACCATCGCCGCTGGAGCAATCGCCTTTTTCGTGAATATGAAACCCGTGCTCCTTGCTAGGAGCCAAACCAAGCACTTCACCTGCAACCAGCACTGCGGTGCCTTGCTGAGTAAAAGTAACCGTGCCAGATACCAAATTACCTTTGGTGGGCGTTAGTTGTGCCGTAGCTGAGGGGGCTACCGGGTAACTTACGCACGCAGTAAACAGTGCTGCGGCAGTGAAGGGAGCAATTTTTTTGAACATGGTGGATTTGATATCACGACTCGGCGTATCCAGGATTTGGCGTAACCCCAGTGAGCGCGGGCGTGTTGAGTTGTCGTGCCGTAATCTTACCGCCTTTACTTTTAAGCCAAGCTTCTACCACGTCCCAGACCATCTTGTTGCCCGCGGACTTGGCTTCTTCGGCCACGGGGGCCCATCCCGCCACTTTGTACTTTTTGCTGGCCTCAATGGCTTTGCCGTTGATGCGCATGCCGTCAATGCGCTTGCCCATACCGGCTGCAGGGTTGCAGCTGTACTGCAGGCCGCCCACGCGCACCATGTCGCCACCCTGCTGGTAGTAAGGGTCGGGGTTGAACAGGTTGTCGGCCACGTCTTCCAGCACGGTCTTGATGGTTTCGCCCGTCATCTCGGTCACCGTGGCGTAGGAGTAGGTAGTCGCGGTCATGTCCATCAGCCACTCACGGGTAATGGCCTGGCCCGGCAGCAGCGTGGTGCCCCAGCGGAAGCCGGGCGAGAACGCAATCTCTGCGCCCTGCACGTCCATCAGCGCGTCCACCAACAGCTGATCACCGGTTCCGTTGAAGTTGCCACGGCGGTACAGCGTGCCTTCGGTGTAGGCCAGCTTCTCGGCCAGTTGGGTCTCATACGGTGCGCGGATCTTGGTGATAAGCGCATCCATCTCTTTGTCGGCAGGCAGCATGTTGGCAAACACCGGCAGCAGCTTGTAACGGAAGTCCATCACCTTTTTGTCGCGCACATCAAAGTCCAGCACGCCCAGAAACTTGCTGTTCGAACCGGCATTGGTGACGATGGTTTTGCCGCCTTTGTTGGACACGATGGAGGCCACCGGCATGCCGTCGTGTGTGTGACCGCCCATGATGGCGTCAATGCCGCTCACCCGGCTGGCCATCTTCAGGTCGACGTCCATGCCGTTGTGGCTGAGCACCACAACCACCTGCGCGCCCTTGGCGCGGGCCTCGTCCACCATCTTCTGCATGTTCTCGTCTTGAATGCCGAAAGACCAATCTGCCACCATATAACGCGGGTTGGCAATGGGCGTGTACGGGAACGCCTGGCCGATGATGGCGCAGGGCACGCCATTCATCTCGCGAATCACGTAGGGCTTGAACACCGGGTCGCCGAAGTCCTGCGTTTTTACGTTTTGCGCGACGAAATCAATCTTGCCCGCAAAGTCTTTTTCAATAATTTCTTTCACGCGCTCCATGCCCAACGTGAACTCCCAGTGGCCGGTCATTACGTCCACGGTCAACAGCTTGCAGGCGTCAACCATATCTTGGCCATTGGTCCACAGCGACGTGCCAGAGCCCTGCCAGGTGTCGCCACCGTCGAGCAGCAGCGCACCGGGGCGGCTGGCCTTCATGCGCTTGACCAGTGTGGCCAGGTGCGCGAAGCCTCCCACCTTGCCATAGCGCTTGGCAGCCTTCTCGTAGTCCAGGTAGCTCAGGGCGTAGGCTTCGGCAGAACCGGGGCGCACCTTGGACACTTTGAGCAAATGCTCACCCACCAGGTGCGGCAAATTGCCACGCATGGAACCCAGGCCAATGTTGATGCTGGGCTCGCGGAAGTAAATCGGCTTGAGCTGCGCATGGCAGTCGGTCATGTGCAGAAACGACACATTGCCAAACTTCGGAATGTCATACAAACCATTGGAGGCCACACCGGCCTCGGCTTCCGCGTAGGTACTCAGGCCCATACCCGCCATCGTGCCCGCGCCCAGCACCTGGACAAATTCGCGTTTGGTTAAGTTCATAAATCAGTCATCACTTAAGTTTGAATTAAAAAAAGGACCTGGCAAACGCCGAATCCTTTCGTTTGTTACTGGTTCACAGGGGATTTCGGATCGAGCAGCAATGCCATCACGTCGGCAATTTGCGCCGCATTCAAGATGCCCATGTGGCCCGCGCGCGGCATGTTGGAACAGGCGTTGTAAGCCTTGGCGTTCCAGATCTTGCCCCAGGTGTATTCCACGATGGGTTTTGCCGCCACGCTAGATGGATCGACAACACCACGGACCTTGCCATAGTTGTAAAGACTAGGACCTATTGTTCCAAACGAAATTTCTTTCTTGTCGATTTGATGGCAGTTGTAACAATTACCGCCATTTTGGGTGTTGGCATTGTCGGTGTATGTGAGGCCGCGCCCGCTTTGTGCAATTTTCTCCCCCTCTTTCCAGTCGCCCAGATATTTGCCACTGGAAGGCGGCTGCACGGTTTTTAAATTGGCTTTTTCTAAAGCTGCCGCAGTCTTTCTGTCAAGTGGCTTACCTGCCACATCTGCTGCGCTGCAAGCTCGGTTGGTTTCGTCTGTATCAAGCACACTGGCTTTCACGATACCTTCATTACGGAATGAACTTCTAACGGCTTCTCGTGCAAAAAATTCGTATACCAACTGGTTACCGGTGCTGGCTTTCGCCAGTGGCTTGGCTTGCTGAGCCTGTACTGATGAAAACGGGGAAGTTGCTAACAAACATAATGTGAAAAATACGGTAAAAATGGGGTGCGTGCGCATTGACATTTCCTGTTTTAACGTTTGATGGCAGGAGCCACAGATTTGGAGCCCTGGCTATTCACACCCAGATAAACTCCTAGAGCAATAGTTGCATCGCTGCCAAAGCCAGGGTACGGGAAGCGTTGTTGGCGATAGCAGTCATTCAAACGCTGCTGCATTCCCCACATCTGTCCATTGGACACGCGGTAGGCTGGCCATGCCGCAATACCGACCCCATCTCCAGGATTTTTTGTCAAATTAGGAAGGTCCTGCAAGCGAATACGTTTGTCGCTCTCACCATGGCAAGAAGCGCATGAAAAATCATGTGGCCCGCCTCGCTGAAAGAAAAGTCGTTTACCCACTTCAAAAGCAATTTTCTCTTGGGGATGTCCCAGTGAAAGATTGAACTTCATGTCCTTCGACTCTGCCGCCAGCCAAGTAGCCAATGCGGTCATGTTGTTTTGCTCTCCCTTACCAAAAGGTGTTTTTGCAATTTCAACGGAACTCAACCCCTGCAAGGCTTCCATACAAGTTAGAAGCCGCGACTCCATGTCCTGGACACGTTTGGTATCTGAAAAATATTTAGGCAGCTCGACAAAAGCGCCTTTGTAGACCCCTGGCCCCCTGCCCAAATCGCATTGTTCAAGTGATGCGTTTTTAGGGCCACGCTTTTGCTTCCATAGCGCTTCACCTTTGGCCTCAAATAAATCCGAAGGATTGCCATCTTGCAACATGGCGCGGTATTCCTCGATAGACTGAACAGCTGTACTTTTTTGCGCCCAAGCACCGTCTACTGACGCGCTGAAGAACAATGCCAAGACAAGCCGCTTTGTTATCCTCATGATTAACCTCTTACGCATTTTTAATAACGAACAACGGGGGAAGCTATCGCTCCCCCCTCCTGAAAACTTAGGCCGAAAGTTTCAAGAGACAGTTGCTTCGTCGCTGCGGGTATCCCCGCGGTTGTCTTTCCAACTCACACCAATTTTGTCGCCCGCTTTTGCACCTTTGACTACAAACTGCAGAAAAGGATTTTTGGACACTGCGGGGCCCCACTCAGCCGTCAACACGGACTTGCCGTTGTGGGTGGCGGTCACTTCCTGGATAAACCACGCAGGAATAATATTGCCGGCGGCATCTTTACGCTGACCACCTTCCATCTCATGGGCCATCAACACACGAACGGTTGTTTTTTCGCCAGTGGACTGGGCACGAATACGCATCGGATCTGCCATTTTGGAACTCCTGAATCTGAATTGAAAATATGAAAAACGGGGTGCTGCCGGACTTAACCGCCGCAACCACCCAATGTGACCTTGACTTCCTTCTTGGCAAACAACACCTTGCCGTCACTCATGACTGCAATGGCGTACACATCCGAAGACTGTCCCATCTTCACGCGCGCCTGGAATGCTGGCTCAACACTGTCCGTCACATTGAACAAGGCTGTCAGCGTGGCAGGATTCTTCTCCACCATGATCAACAGGCTTTTCACGCCGCTCAGCGTAGTGGCGACACCCACGGGTACGACGGAACCGTTTTCAGCGATGTCTGGGCCAGTGACGGTTACATCTTTGCTCTCCACGGGTGCGCCAGCGCCCAAGGCCGTCAATGCGTCAGCAACTGATTTGGCGTCAAATGCACTCTTGTTGAATGCAAAAGCGAACTGGGGGAACATGCCAGTGGAAGCCAACAGGCCAGCCACGAGGGTGGATTTCTTAAGGGCATTTCTGCGAGTTTGCATGGAGTGTCTCCGTAAAGTTACTAGGTGCTACAAATATGGCTGGCAAATAAGAACGGCATATGCCCTGAGAATTACTTGGACGCGCCACCTGCTATCCAAGCCGCGATCGCTTTGGCATCGGCTTCAGGAAGTGTCTGTGGGGGCATAGGAATCGGGCCCCACACGCCAGAACTACCCGACTTTATTTTTGCGGCGAGGTAGTCTGCTTTGCCCACATACTTCTTAGCGACATCTGTGAATGCCGGGCCTACAATTTTCTTGTCTACGCCATGGCAAGCTACACAGGTGTATTTGGTCAACATTGCAATGGCGGTCTTTGCTTCGGCACCGCCTGGTACAGCCGCTGATTTGCTTGCCTCTGCTGTCTTTGCAGCGGCCAAAGGAGCAACCGGTGCCATCGCCATACCTGCATGCAGGTCGCCACCCTTTGCAGGCGCTTTTCTCTCGGGTGCCGATGTATCTGCACCGTGTTGGGCGCCAATCAAACGATTTTGTTCCGCCAAGTTGCCATGGGCATTGCGAGCAAAATCTGGCAAAAATGACGCCACTTTGGGCTCAATAGCGCAGTCTTTCATGCAGGCGATATTTTTGACGTCGGGTTGCTTGACGCCACCGAACTCATTGCCAGGCCACATAGCGTGTTTGGTGGTCATGCCATCGCGATTAGGCATGCGAGCCTGCACCTCGGCAATGTTTTTGTCAGATAAAACAAAGTTGTCTGGTACGACATTACTCAAGTTGAGCAGAAAAGCGGTGACCGAATAGACCTCCTCAGTCGTCAAGGATTTGGGCGCTGTCCATGGCATAGCACGGTTGATGTAGTCCCAAATAGTTGAGATCGTCGCGACCTTCATGAACGTCGTACGTCCGGCTGTTGAATCCTTCAGCTTGGCAACGCGCCCTGTCTTGACATCCTCAGCAGTGGTGCCACCAACCA
>JBJOLD010000202.1:0-8024 GCA_046045765.1 Pseudomonadota bacterium
TGGCCCGCGAAAAAGCGCAGGCGGCCGGTGTCGGTTTGCCCGGTGGGGGCACGTCCCGCCCGGTGTACGAGATTATTGCCGGTGAGCGCCGTTTCCGTGCTGCCAAGTTGGCTGGGCTGGACAGCGTGCCAGTGCTGGTGCGCGATGTGCCCAATGAGGCCGCTGCCGCCATGGCGCTGATTGAAAACATCCAGCGCGAAGACCTCAATCCGCTGGAAGAAGCGCAGGGTCTGCAGCGCCTAATCGAAGAATTCGGCCTGACGCACGAAACCGCTGCGCAGGCTGTGGGCCGTTCGCGCAGCGCTGCCAGCAACCTGCTGCGCCTGTTGAACTTGGCCGACCCGGTGCAAACCATGCTGATGGCAGGGGACATCGACATGGGCCATGCCCGCGCTTTGCTGGCGCTGGACCGCGCCACACAAATCACTGCAGCCAACCAGATTGCCACCAAAAAAATGTCGGTGCGCGAATCTGAAAGCCTGGTCAAAAAGCTCAGCGCCGAGTTTGCGCTGACCCCGCAAAAGCCAAAAAAAGAAAAGTCCCGCGACCTCAAGCGCGTGGAAGAAGAGCTGTCCGATTTATTGATGGCGCAGGTGGATGTGCACATCAAAAAGCGCGTCAAGCGCAACGGCCGCTTTGAGGAAATGGGCGAGCTGGTGATTCAGTTTGGCTCGATGGACGAGCTCAATGGCCTGATCGACCGGTTGTCACCTGGAATTAGCCGCTAAATTGCTATGAAAATAGTAGCTGCTTACGCAAGATGTACGGGTTCTGCAGGCGTAAATGACTATTAATTAATTGTTTGGTGAGTTTTAGGTTCGCAGTCTAGGCTCTGATCCCGGTGGCTGGGCTACAAACCGACAACCGTAAAACGGAGTGGGTGTGCCAGCATCCAGCAGTGGCAGAATGGAAACACTGTCACATTTAGTTTGCCAAGGAGAAAATCGATGCACCCAGCCAAGCCCCTTGTCAGCAACGACCCTGCTGAAGCTTTGCACGCGCAGCAGGTGTTGCTATTTGCAATGGCCACTCTTTCAGAGCTGCGCGACTCTGATACTGAAAGCCATTTGATTCGTGTACAGCACTACGTGCGCATGTTGGCCAATCAACTCGCCAGCTATCCGACCCACGCGAGCGAGCTGACACCGTCCACGGTCGACGCACTGGTGTCAAGCGTGCCGTTTTATGACATGGGCACCGTGGGCGTGCCCGACCGTGTTTTACTCAAACCTGGCCGCTTATCACCAGAAGAGCTGACCATCATGCGTACCCATCCCACATTGGGCCATGCTGCTGTGGTGCAAGCCGAAAAAATCTTGGGCCGTGCGTCACCTTTGTTGGCGTTGGTCAAAGAGCTAACGTTGTCACATCACGAAAAATGGAGCGGTAAAGGCTATCCCCAAGGGCTGACGGGCGCTGCTATTCCCTTGTCTGCGCGCATCGTGGCGCTGGCTGACGTGTACGACGCACTCATTGGAAACAAGGTGTATAAAAATGGTATCTCTCACGACGCCGCTGTGCTGGTCATTACTGGTGAGCGCGGGGCCCATTTCGACCCCGATGTGGTGTATGCCTTCATAGCCGTCAGTTCAGAATTTGCTGCAATCGCCCGCAAACATGCGGACACCGACGAAGATATGCAGCAAAAAATCGAATATTTAGCCAATGCCATTGCCGAACACACCGAGTTGTAATCTAATTTACCCACCACCACTCCAATTCCACTAGCCCATCATGCACATCCAACCCCTCGTTCTCTCCGGCGGCTCAGGCACGCGTCTATGGCCTTTGTCCCGCGAAAAATACCCCAAGCAACTGCTGCCATTGGTAGATAACGATTCACTTCTGCAAGCCACCGTGCGACGCTTACAAGGCATTGAAGGCGCAGAGCTGGACGCCCCTATGGTGGTGTGTAACGAAGAATACCGTTTTGTCATTGCCGAGCAGCTGCGCCTTATGGGGACGCCTGGCACTTTGGTGCTAGAGCCCATGGGCAAAAACACTGCGCCTGCACTGACCATTGGTGCCTTGGCTGCAATGGTGGGTGGTGCAGACCCGGTGCTATTGGTCATGCCCGCAGACCACGTTATTACCAACGTTGCGGCCTTTCAGGCCGTGGTGCGCCAAGGCGCGCAACTCGCCGCAGAGGGTGCGGTGGTGACGTTTGGCATTGTTCCCAGCGCGCCAGAGACGGGTTATGGATATATTCAGGCTGGCGCCGATGTGGGAGCCCAAGGCATAGACGCCAAATTAATCCAGCGCTTCGTTGAAAAGCCAGACGCAGCTACTGCACAGCGCTATATCGCTGAAGGCGGCTACCTGTGGAACAGCGGCCTGTTTATGGTCAAGGCCTCCGTATGGCTTGCCGCCATCGCCCAATGCCGCCCCGACATCCATGCCGCATGCCAGCTGTCTTGGACGAATGGCAAGACCGACGGCGAGTTTGTACGTATGGGTAAAGAAGAATTTGCCAAATGCCCCAGCGACTCGATTGACTATGCCGTCATGGAGCGCATTGCCGGCAAGCCCGATGGCTCTAGCCTGCCAGATGCCGTTGTGCTGCCACTGGACGCAGGGTGGTCCGATGTGGGGGCATGGGAGGCTTTATGGGCGGTGCTACCTAAGGATGTCAACGGCAACGTCACCCGTGGCGACGTGCTGATGCAAGGAAGCACCAACACTCTAGCCATGTCTAACAGCCGCTTGATTGCGTGTGTGGGCGTGTCTGATTTGGTGGTGGTTGAAACTGTGGACGCCATTTTAGTGGCGCACAAAGACAAGACCCAAGACGTGAAGAAGATCGTTGACCAACTCAAAGCCGCTTCCCGCTCTGAGGGTCAAATGCACCGCAAGGTTTATCGCCCTTGGGGTTGGTACGACAGCGTGGACAACGGTGCACGTTTTCAGGTCAAGCGCATTGTGGTCAAGCCCGGTGCTACCTTGTCGCTGCAAATGCACCACCACCGCGCTGAGCACTGGATCGTGGTCAGCGGTACTGCCAAAGTCACCAAAGGGGATGAAACATTGCTGTTGTCTGAGAATCAGTCTACCTACATCCCACTGGGCACCACCCATCGTCTGGAAAACCCTGGGCGTGTAGATCTGGAGATGGTGGAAGTGCAATCGGGCAGCTACTTGGGCGAAGACGACATCGTGCGCTTTGAGGACGCGTACGGCCGCACTTCCTGACCGCACCCTAATAGGCCAGTGTGCCCGAAAGTCACAATCCGGCAACACACTGGCCGTTGAAATCCGGTTCAATCGTTGAATTCCACGACAACTTATGCGCGGTAACTAGCGAGAGAACTGAAATGGCTGACTTTTTCCGAAATGTTCATTGTGTCATGGGCCTACCAATTGACGCAATGTCCATGAAACAGGCGGTGTGCGTGTTGCAAAACGCGCGTGTTAGCCGTGAAAAGTGTTTTTTCTCCACTCCAAACCTCAATTTCGTTATAGCAAGTCAAAAGCAACCCGAGTTTCGAGAGTCGGTTTGCGTGAGTAACTTGAGTCTCGCCGATGGCATGCCATTGGTGTGGGTTGCAAAGGTGTTGCAAATACCCATTCGCGAACGCGTCAGTGGCTCAGATTTGTTTGATTGCCTTTGCAAACAAACTGAAAGTCTGTGGCGCGTTTTCTTTTTTGGTGGCCCCAGGGGTATTGGCCAAACTGCTTGCCTGGCTATTGGCGACCAGTCGGTTGGGGTGTTGCCTGCGGGCTATATTTATCCCGGGTTCGTCAATACCGAAGAAATGTCTCGTGACGATATTCTTGAGTGCATAAATCTAAGCGAACCCGATATGGTGGTCGTGTCCTTGGGTGCAGCCAAGGGCCAAGATTGGATATGCCGCAACTACAAAAGCATTAATGCGCCGGTGATTGGGCATCTGGGCGCGGTTATTAATTTCGTGGCCGGTAGTGTGCAGCGCGCGCCGGGCTGGATGCAACGTTCCGGCCTTGAGTGGGTATGGCGGGCCAAAGAAGAAAGTACGCTGGTGAAGCGTTACGCCAACGACGGGCTGTCCTTCTTGCGCCTGCTGGCCACACGTGTCCTGCCTTTGGCCTGGTACCAAGCCACCCGAAAACCCACTACTGATGCATTGCGTAGCGCATCGGTCGATTTTCAGATTGAGTCAACTACCAGCGTGATGCATTTGAGCGGCGCTTGGAACACGACCAACCTCACGCCTGTGCGTGAGGCGTTTACCCGAGCACAAGAGGCTGGTACCTCTGTGGATATGCATATGGCCGAGGTTAGCAGCATCGACAGTGCTTTCGTCGGCTTGCTGTTGTTACTAGAGCAGTCCCTGGCCACGCGAAACTTGAGTTTGCGCCTGGTGGGCATACCTATTTCCATTCGCCGTTACCTTGCGCTTTCTTGCGTGTCGCACTTGGTGATGGCGTGAGCGCATTTACTGCTCAATATGCGCCAGCTTTGATTGCTGATCATATTGGGCCGAAAAAAAGAAGACTAAAAGACTGCATACGCAGTCATTTAAATCGGGCAGTGAAAGCTAAATTCGCTTTTATTGACCCCTGTCGCGTGTGAATATCGGAAGTCATCAGTCATTGCGTTGATGATGTGTAGTCCGAAGCCGCCTTCGCGGGTTAGGTCGAACTCGCCTTCTGGTTCTATGGTTTCGCGGACCGGATCGAAGTAAGGCCCGAGAGCCTCCATAAGCAGCCAAACGGTGTTGCCCACTTTGCGAATTTGCAATTCCAAAACAGAGTTCACTACTTCACTGCTGGAGTGTCGTACCGTGTTGGTAAAGTTTTCAACTGCTACTAAAACCAATCTGTCAACGACTTCGCCAGGCAACTGCGCCTCGGTGGCGAATTGATTCAGAAAGCCGCGTAGTTCTGTGATGCGGTCAAGCGCGCGTGGCAGGCACAGTCGGCTAGGTAACGCTCCTGCTTCCGGCACTTTAGCGACTACCAGAGTCATGTCGTCCGACAATGGACGTTCGCCGATGAAACGCAGTACCGAGGCATTAACCAATTCCACCAGCGTATTGGCACCCCAATGTGCTTCGTGGTAAGGAGAGAGTTCTTGCATGAGGCGTTCTTCGCCATAGGCCTCACCGGCAGCGTTTTTGGCCTCAGACAGGCCGTCGGAGTAGCAAATCATGGCGGCGCCGGGTTGGAGCGTGCATTGTTGCTCGCCATACACCTCGTCAGCCAACACGCCTAAAGGCAGGTTGGGCGTACCAAATAAGCTGGTTTTACCATCATTTAAAATGATTACCGGCGTGTGACCACAACACACCACTGTCAGGATGCCGGCAGCTTTGTCTAGTCTGGCGTACAAAAAGGTAACAAAACTTTCCAGCTCAATTAACTTGGGGGTGAGCGAGGCGTGGATACCGTTGACAATTTCAGCTACAGAGAAACGCCTGTCACTAGCGCTTCTCAAATGATTCGATATTTGTCGCTGCACCTGCAGTTTTACGTCGGCACCCAAAATAGCGGCCAACGGGCCTTTGCCCATTACGTCCCCGATGATGATGTCCACTGAATCCGGATATACCGATATGAATTCAATGAAATCACCGTTGATGCCTTGTGCAGCCCGGGCTCGGGCTGACGTGAATAAGCCGCCAGGTGCTACCGGAATACTGCCGAACAATAAAGTCTTTTGAATGCGAGAGCTGTATTCAAACTCCAATGCAATACGGTCTTCCAGCGATTTTTGCTTTTGCGTGACGCTTTCTAGCAGCTGCAAGTTTTGCTTTTGTAGTGAGATGACGCGCTGGAAGTTGCGAATCTTGTTGCGCAAAAAAGCAATGTTGAGCGGCTTTGTCATGTAATCATCTGCGCCCAACTCCAATGCGCGGTTGATTTGTACTTCAGACTGGTGCCCCGAGGTCACGATGATGGGAACCCAGCGCAGCTCTTCTTTGTCACGCAATGACTCGAGTACCAGAAATCCGTCACCGTCTTGCATTCCGATATCTAACAAGATCAAGTCAACTTTGCTTTTTTCTAAAACCTTCAACGCTTCATTGCCGCTGGCTGCCATTTCCACACGGTGGCCTAACTCCAGCAACGGACGGCTGAGTATCAGCCGTGCAATAGCCTCGTCGTCTACGACCAATATGTGTAATTGGAAAAAAGGCGAGGGCGTCATGACGTGATTCCACGGTAGTCTGAATACGCAAAAAGCCAGCGCAATATATTCAGTCTTGCCGACAGTATTTCCCCTTCTAGTTGCCGCAGTAGCGCTTTGTCTAGCGTTACATCCGGTTCAGAGGCGAGTGTCTCCGTCAGCGCGGCAACCCTTCCCAGACTTCCCAGACCGAGCGTAAGCGCTAGGCCTTTGAGTGAGTGGCTACTATGCTTGACTTGTGTGGTGTTTTTGTTCCAGTCATCATGCAGCCGTTGCCGCCGCTCTGGCAACTCGTCAAAAAAGGTACGCAGCAAACTACCGAAAAAATCGTGGTCTGAGGCAATGCGTACCATAGCACTGTGCCCGTCAATTGCCACCACCTTGTTGTCTGGATCTGTCCGGAATGTGCCGGTTGGGGTAACGTGTTTTTTAATGAGGTCTGCCAGGTAGTCGCGGACATAGCTCAATGGCACCATATCAATTGCTCCAAAGCCTATGCAAGAACACATGGCGGCTTCGGTGGCGTCATCGGCCAACACGACCAAGCCTATTGAATTCATGCTGCTTTGTCTGGCAGTGCTTAAGGTTTGCATGGCTTCGCTTGTGGCCGTCTCCATATCTGCTATGACCAACACGGCTTGGCTGGCACCTGCGGCTAAGCTGACCTCTAACTGCGCTACAGAATTCATCATATGCAGTGTGACATCCTGCGGAGTGATGTTTTCAGTTTCAGTTGGGGCGCATTGCGCGTCGCCCATGATCCAGTAGATGTCCATAGTGACAGGTTGCTCCGGTGCTAGAGTTGGTACTAGCGGGTTATGTAGCCGTAAAGAATTTTGAAGCGCCCGCTCATCGTGGATTGCACTGCCATAAAGGCATCTGCTGCTGCATAGGCCTCGCTGTCCAGGTTGTCGCTATTTTCACCCCAAGCGGGTGCGTGGAACAGACCGATAGCGGTGTGGCTGAATAGTTCTTGCCAATCACTTCCAAGGGAATACCACTCAGACTCAAGCCTGGGGCGCAATCCAAACCAGTTGCGCCGCCCTTGTGCAATATCTAGTATTGCTCCGAAGTGAGCCATCCATTTGTCCAGCGAGTGCCTGCTATGGGGTTGTCGAACTGTTTGATGTACTAAGTTGTCTTGCCCGGATACGCGTGATTGGACTACCTGCTCGGTGCGCCAAAATACGTTACCCGTCATTAGCTTTTGTAACACCAACGCCGGTAGTAGCAAGGGCAGCACGGCTAAGGTGCTTAGCAGAGCGATCAGACGTGAGGTCCAAGGCGTAGCAATGGTGGCTTTTGTGCGAAGAGGCACCATTAGCGCATCGTTGGGGCTTAGCACGGTACGTACAGACCAACGCAAGCTCTGAATGGAATTGCCTTGTGCCAGTGCGTTTTCGAGTGTAATTTGCCCGCCCACGTAAGTGTTTGCCATGATCAGCGAATGACGCACTCGAGCACCACTCGCGACAAATACGTCGGGTGCCAAAACGGTAGCTGGGCCTAACTCGGCACCCGCCTCGACCACACACCCCGCACCCACAAGCACCGGGCCGTGGATTTGGGCATCGGCATGGATAACTGCGTCTGGGCTGGCAGCGCCCCATGGCATACGTAGCCACGATGCGGGAATGGCGGCCTCCTGTGTACCGTCTAACGCGTACTGTTGTGAACCTAACAAATCAGTAGCGCACAAATTTTGGGCAAACTCGGCGGGTGCAGCCATTACGCAACGAGCCCCTTCCATGCTGCGCGCGCGCTCCGCCAATGACGAATAGTCTGCATAGTGACCGAGTGAAGACAGTGTTTCAGTAGAGGCGCTGAACCAGCCTGTCCAAACTAATTCTGTGGTGAAGCACATCGCAGTACCGCACGCTTGCATGAGCTCGCGCACGATGCGGCTGCTTACCCACTG
>JBJOLD010000235.1:0-3641 GCA_046045765.1 Pseudomonadota bacterium
CGGCGCGGGACGAGGCCTACTTGGGTGTGCTGGTGGACGACCTGATCACCAAGGGTGTGACCGAGCCTTACCGCATGTTCACCAGCCGTGCCGAGTTCCGCTTGCAGCTGCGTGAAGACAACGCTGATGCCCGGTTGACGGAAACCGGGCGCAAGCTGGGCTTGGTGGACGACGCACGTTGGACCGCGTTTTGCCGCAAGCGCGAGGCTGTTTCACGTGAAACAGAGCGCCTGCGCAGCATCTGGGTGAACCCCAAGAACCTGCCGCCTTCAGAGTCCGAGCGCGTGCTGGGCAAGCCCATTGACCACGAATACAACCTGGCCGACCTGCTGCGCCGCCCGGATGTGAGCTACGCCGGACTCATGACATTGAACGACGGCAAATACGCCAACACCGACTTGCCTGCCGCCGTGCTGCGGGAATCGGGCGAGGCGGACGCGGTGGTCGCGCAAGACGTGTTTGTAGCCAGTGTGGTGGAGCAAGTGGAAATTGCCGCCAAGTACTCGGGCTACATCGACCGCCAAAAGGACGAGGTAGAGCGCGCCAGCCATTATGAAAACCTGCGCCTCCCATCTGAGCTGGACTACATGCAGGTGTCTGCACTGAGCATTGAAGCCCGGCAGCGTTTGAATAAATACCGACCCGAAACACTGGGCCAAGCCTCGCGCTTGTCCGGCATTACCCCTGCGACAATTTCGTTGTTGTTGATTCACCTGAAGAAGGGCCACTTCAAAGGGTTTGTAGAGAAGGAAGTGGCTGCCTGATACGTGGGCGCTTGCTGTACGAGTTTGGCAGCGGGTGTGCTGTGAGGCGCGCTCAGTACCCGTAAGCGTAATGATTGACGCAGTTGTGCGTGCTGGGCGAGTCCACTTTGCCAAAGTTATAAATGAAGAGGTGAATCGTGAGCATTGAAAGTTCGGCTTTTCTGGCCACGTTAGAGCAAGGATTGGTCGCGTTGGGCTTGGAGCTCACTGCTCCGCAAAAGGCGCAGTTGCTGGATTACCTGGCCTTGATTCAGAAGTGGACCAAGGTTTACAACCTGACTGCTGTGCGTGACCCCGCTGAGATGCTGACCCACCATATGCTCGACAGCTTGGCGGTGATCAAACCCTTGTTGTTGCAAGTGGCAGCGCTGGCCAAAGATGCTAGCGCCGGGGTGCGTTTGCTGGATGTGGGCTCTGGCGCAGGCTTGCCCGGCGTGGTGATTGCCATCTGCTGCCCGCAGATCACGGTGCATTGCGTGGACACGGTGGCCAAAAAGGCAGCATTCATTCAGCAGGTGGCGGTCACGTTGAGGTTACCCAATCTGCGGGGCATTCACGCGCGGGTGGAGAGTTTGACGGAGCCCTACGACGTGGTGAGTTCGCGGGCGTTTGCTTCGCTGGTCGATTTTGTCACTTGGTCTAGCCAAGCCTTGGCGGGGCAGGGTGTTTGGATGGGCATGAAGGGCAAGCATCCTGCGGACGAGATGGCTGCATTGCCGTCCTCGGTTGAAGTGTTTCACGTGGAACAACTGGTGGTGCCTGGGCTGGATGCGCAGCGATGCATTGTGTGGATGCGGAAGGTTGCGGGGTAGTTGGTTTTTGGGCTCCTGTGGCCTTGGGTGGGAATGGGTAGGGCGATGCGTTTTGCTTCGTGTCCTCCGCCCTGCGGGCTCCCCCTTTTACCTACGCAAAACACACCACCCTACCCATTTTGTGTAATGTGGAAAGCCCCAAGCCCCATTCAAAGTCATAAGCCATAGCCAAACCATCTAGGTTTTGACGTACCTCGACCGCCATAACTCCTGTCGTAGCGTAGTGCGGTGGTATGCGTCGCAGTGAGGTAAAGAAGGAGGCCGAAGGCCGGGTGACACGAACAGCGGCGTATGCCACCGCACTACGCGGGCTCAGAAGTAACCCGGTCGCTATGTCCCTACTGATGTGAGTTGGCAATTGACCAGGTGGTTACCGAGGCCGAGATAGCACGATGGCAACCCCCAATTCGGCCCCCGTAATTTCCAACGTAAACTCAACCCATCCCCAACCAGAAACCACCCCATGCTCGGCGTTACCGACTACGGCACATTTGTCGTCACCATCATCGTGTTTTTGCTGATCCCTGGCCCGGGCAATCTGGCACTGGTCACGTCTACTAGTAAGGGCGGAATCGTAGGCGGACTGGCCGCCACTTTGGGTGTGATCCTGGGTGACCAAGTGTTGATGTGGTCCGCAGTGGCTGGTGTGGCGGCACTTTTGGCAGCCTACCCTGATGCTTTCAATCTGGTGCAGTGGGCGGGAGCAGCGTATCTGTTTTGGCTGGGTGCCAAGATGTTGTTGGCCAAACCCGGCGCTGCACCGGTGCTCAACATCAAGGCTGGGCATTACCTGCGCCAGGCCATGGTGATCACCTTGCTCAACCCCAAAGCCATCTTGTTTTACATGGCGTTCTTCCCCTTGTTTGTGGACCCGGTTCGCCAGGAGGGCTTGGTGACCTATGCCTTCATGGCTGCCACCATTGCGGTGCTCACTTTCCTGTATGGTTTGGGCGCTACCTTGCTCACTCACTTTCTCGCAGAGCGCGTGCGCGCCAACCCTATGATTAGCCGTGCGCTGGAAAAGGTGGCGGGTGTGTTCTTGGTCGGGTTTGGAATTCGTTTGGCGATGTCCCGGTGAGTGGTCGTTGCGTCAATGGTGTGGGTGGGTGCGGGGTTTCACGTGAAACATTTTCAGTCCCTTGGTTCGTAGTCATTTTTATCTAGTTCGTCATGGCCAAAATATTCTGTGTTGCCAACCAAAAAGGTGGCGTCGGCAAAACCACCACCACGGTGAATTTGGCTGCGGGCCTGGCCAAGGTGGGGCAGCGGGTGCTGATGATTGACCTCGATCCCCAGGGCAATGCCACCATGGGTTCGGGCGTAGACAAGCGTAAGCTGGAACTGACCGTGTACGACGTGCTGCTGGAATCTGCGTCCATTACCGAGGCGCGCGTGCAGAGTGACAAGCTCAAAGACGGCGGCTGCAGCTACGACATTCTGGGCGCCAACCGCGAACTGGCCGGCGCCGAAGTCGAGCTGGTGGAAGTGGAGCGCCGCGAGCGCCGCTTAAAACTCGCTATTGCCGCCGTGGCCAGCGAATACGACTTTGTTCTGATCGACTGCCCGCCGAGTTTGAGCATGCTCACCTTGAATGGTCTGTGCTGCGCGCACGGCGTGATCGTGCCCATGCAGTGCGAGTACTTTGCGCTCGAAGGCCTGACCGACTTGGTCAACACCATCAAGCAGGTCAAAGCCAACCTCAACGACGACCTGCAGATCATCGGCTTGCTGCGCGTCATGTTCGACCCGCGCATTACCTTGCAGCAGCAGGTCAGCGACCAGCTCAAGACGCACTTTGGCGACAAGGTGTTTGACACCGTCATCCCGCGCAATGTGCGCTTGGCCGAAGCCCCCAGTTACGGATTGCCTGGTGTGGTGTTTGACCCAGCATCCAAAGGGGCGCAGTCCTATGTGGCGTTTGCGGCGGAGATGGTGGAACGTATCAAGAAGATGAAACAAGAAAGAAAAGATGGTCACGAAAAAATTAAAAGGCTTAGGCCGGGGTTTGGAAGCCTTGCTTGGACCCACAGCCATTGACGCACCCGCGGTCAGTATTGCTGGCATG
>JBJOLD010000374.1:0-3118 GCA_046045765.1 Pseudomonadota bacterium
CCGTTTACTGGCTGCGCGATGGGCGAATACTTCCGCGACAACAAAATGCACGCCGTGATCGTGTATGACGATTTGTCGAAGCAAGCCGTGGCCTACCGCCAGATGTCGCTGTTGCTGCGCCGCCCACCAGGCCGCGAAGCTTACCCTGGCGACGTGTTCTATCTTCACAGTCGTTTGTTAGAGCGTGCGGCTCGCGTGAACGCTGAGTACGTAGAGGCCTTTACCAAAGGTGAAGTCAAGGGTCAGACTGGTTCTTTGACAGCACTGCCAATTATTGAAACCCAGGCGGGTGACGTTTCGGCATTCGTGCCGACCAACGTGATTTCGATTACAGACGGTCAGATCTTCTTGGAAACATCGCTGTTTAACGCTGGCGTACGTCCTGCGATTAACGCTGGTATTTCTGTGTCCCGCGTGGGTTCTGCAGCGCAGACCAAAGTGGTGAAGGGCCAGTCCGGAGGTATTCGTAATGACTTGGCGCAGTACCGTGAATTGGCGGCCTTTGCCCAGTTCGCATCGGACTTGGACGAAGCAACCCGCAAGCAGCTCGACCGTGGTGCGCGTGTAACTGAACTGCTGAAGCAGAAACAGTACAGCCCACTGTCGATCAGCATGATGAGTGCTTCTTTGTTTGCTGTGAACAAAGGTTTCATGGACGACATCGAGGTCAAGAAGATTTTGTCATTCGAGTCCGGTCTGCTGTCTTACCTCAAAGACAAACACGCAGCGCTGATGGCCAAGGTAGAAGACACCAAGGCATTGGACAAAGATGCAGAAGCTGAGTTGACTGCCGCCGTTGCTGCGTTCAAAAAATCTTTTGCTTGATTTCCAGCTGATCACAAGGAGCCTCTGATGGCAGCAGGTAAGGAATTACGCACCAAGATCAAATCGGTTGAAAACACCAAGAAGATCACCAAGGCCATGGAAATGATCTCGGTCTCCAAAATGCGCAAGGCTCAGGAGCGTATGCGCGCTGCCCGCCCTTACAGCACGAAGATTCGAGACATTGCCACTAACTTGGGCCAAGCGAATCCTGAGTATGTGCATGCATTCATGAAGACCAACGACGCAAAGTCAGTCGGTATGATTGTGGTTAGCACTGACAAGGGATTGTGTGGCGGCTTGAATACCAATTTGCTGCGGCAGGTGACTGGTAAGTTGCGCGAAACGCAAACCGCTGGTCAAACCACGCAAGCAGTAGCTATTGGTAGCAAGGGTTTGGGTTTTATGAATCGTGTGGGTGCCAAAGTGGTTTCCCATGTGACTCACTTGGGTGATCGTCCCCATTTGGATAAATTGATTGGCCCCGTCAAGGTGCTGCTCGATGCTTATGTCAAAGGTGAAGTGAATTCAGTGCACATTTGCTACAACAAGTTTGTCAGCACAATGAAGCAAGACCCTGTGGTTGAGCAATTATTGCCACTGTCGGCCGCCAAAATGCAAGCCCAAAGCAAAGCAGAGGGTACCGGCCACGCATGGGATTACCTCTACGAGCCTGATGCGCAAACCGTTATTGACGATTTGCTCGTGCGCTATGTAGAAGCGTTGGTGTTCCAGGCGCTGGCAGAGAACATGGCCTCTGAGCACGCTGCGCGGATGGTGGCTATGAAGGCTGCGACAGACAATGCCGGTAGCGTCATTGGCGAACTCAAGCTCATTTACAACAAGACCCGTCAGGCTGCAATTACTAAAGAGCTGTCTGAAATCGTGTCTGGTGCAGCTGCCATTAGCGGCTAAGCAAATTTAAATATTATTGGAGCGAAAAATGCAAGCCCAAGGAAAAATTGTTCAGTGTATTGGTGCGGTGGTGGACGTTGAGTTCCCACGAGACCAAATGCCCCGCGTGTATGACGCTCTCAAAATGGAAGGCTCTCCGCTGACCTTGGAAGTGCAGCAGCAGCTCGGCGACGGTATCGTGCGTACCATTGCGCTCGGTTCTTCCGACGGTTTGCGCCGTGGTTTGGTGGTGTACAACACTGGTGCGCAAATTACTGTGCCCGTTGGTAAAGCCACCTTGGGTCGGATCATGGATGTGCTGGGCACGCCTATCGATGAACGCGGCCCTGTAAGCCAAGCGCAAACAGCGTCCATTCACCGTAAGGCTCCTTCATATGATGAGTTGAGCCCATCACAAGAGTTGTTGGAAACCGGGATCAAGGTGATTGACTTGGTTTGCCCGTTCGCCAAAGGCGGCAAGGTTGGTTTGTTCGGTGGCGCTGGCGTGGGTAAGACCGTCAACATGATGGAACTTATCAACAACATCGCTAAAGCGCACAGCGGATTGTCCGTGTTTGCCGGTGTGGGTGAGCGTACCCGTGAAGGTAACGACTTTTACCACGAGATGGCTGACTCCGGCGTTGTGAACCTTGACAAGCTGGAAGAGTCCAAAGTGGCCATGGTGTACGGGCAGATGAATGAGCCTCCAGGCAACCGTCTGCGTGTCGCCTTGACCGGTCTGACCATTGCCGAATCCTTCCGTGACGAAGGCAAAGATGTGCTGTTCTTCGTGGATAACATCTACCGCTACACGTTGGCCGGTACCGAAGTGTCCGCGCTCTTGGGCCGTATGCCTTCCGCCGTGGGTTACCAGCCCACGCTGGCCGAAGAAATGGGCCGCCTGCAAGAGCGTATTACGTCCACCAAAGTGGGTTCGATTACCTCCATCCAGGCCGTGTACGTTCCTGCGGATGATTACACCGACCCATCACCTGCCACCACCTTTGCCCACCTGGATTCCACCGTCGTGCTGTCCCGTGACATCGCCTCTCTGGGTATCTACCCGGCCGTCGATCCGCTGGACTCCACCTCCCGCCAGCTGGATCCGCTGGTTGTGGGCGAAGAGCACTACTCCGTTGCCCGTGCCGTGCAGATGAACCTGCAGCGCTACAAGGAATTGCGCGACATTATCGCGATTCTGGGTATGGACGAACTGTCACCGGAAGACAAACTGGCGGTTTCACGTGCCCGTAAGATTCAGCGCTTCCTGTCACAACCGTTCCACGTGGCTGAAGTCTTTACCGGTTCACCGGGCAAGTTTGTTTCCCTCAAGGAAACGATCAAGGGCTTCAAGGGCATTTGCGCTGGCGAGTACGATCATCTGCCGGAACAAGCCTTCTAC
>JBJOLD010000274.1:0-3006 GCA_046045765.1 Pseudomonadota bacterium
AGCCTGCAGCATCCAGCCTGTGAAAGCCACCGGGGTTGGCGCTGCAGAAGCTGAAGATCACGCTGCGTGCGCGGTTCGGGTTTTTGATATTGAAGTCGGGGTGGGCCATGAGCTGGCGCACCGCGGGCAGCACCTGGCCGCCACGGTCGGGCGCACCGGCTTGCAGCGCAAACCATTTGTCTAGCACCAGTGCCTCGTCTTTGAACATGGCGTGAAAGCGTGCCAGCGCGGGCGCCGCCAGGGCGTGGCCACTGCTCACCAGCGCTTGCAGGGCGTTGAAGCGGTCAGTCATGTTGCTGGCGTCTTTGAAGCACTGCAGTGCCTTACCGGGCCAAACGGCATCACCGCTGTGGGAGGCTGTCAAACACAGCGCGTTCAGCGCCAGCCCAGCCAACGCACGGCGGCCGGATGACACGGGGTCAGGGGTGTAGCTACCGGTGACTTGGTGCGCTTCAAACGCCCATTGCCAATCTGCGTGCAGCGCAGTGGCCAATTGCAAACGCATGGCTTCGCGCACGGCGTGTACATGCTGCGGGTTCACCACATTGAGCTGCTCGGCAATGTAGGTCTCCGATGGCAGGGTGAGTACCAGTTCTTTGAATGCGGCATCCAGCGCAGGGTGCCTCAGCACGCTGCGCATGGCTGAAATGTACGCATCGTCTAATACATCATTTAGGCCCGTAGCCCGCGAGGAATCTGCGTAACCAGCTATTGATTTAATAGCACTTCGCATGGCCAAACGCTGGCCGGCTTCCCATTGGTTGAACGGGTCAGTGTCGTTGGCCAGCAGGGTGAGCAGCTGCGCATCGGTGTAGTCAAAATCCAGCACCACAGGGGCGGAGAAGCCGCGCAAGATGGACGGCACGGGTTCTTCCGCTACGTTCTCAAACGTGATGGACTCAGCGGCCTGCGTCATTACAAACAGGTGGCTACCAACGTGCGTGGTACCCGCCACGTGCAGCGGCAACGACGCGCCGCTGGCGATGCCCACCAGCCCCAGGCTCACGGGAATTACAAACGGTTCTTTGGCCGTCTGTCCTGGCGTGGCCGTGCAGCTTTGGGCAAAGTGCAGGGTGTAAGTCTGCGCCGCAGCATCATATTCGCCGCGTGCCGACAGGCGGGGTGTGCCGGCCTGGCTGTACCAGCGCTTGAACTGGGGCAGCAGCTTGGCCAGCGCCGAGTCAGGATTGGCGTCGGCTATGGCTTGCGCAAAGTCGTCACAGGTCACGGCTTGGCCGTCAAAGCGTTCGAAGTACAGCTTCATGCCGCGCTCGAAACCTTTGCGCGAGGTAATGCCGGAGTCGCCGTTGCCAGCAAGGGTCTGCATCATGCGCACCACCTCGGCACCTTTTTCGTAAATGGTGACGGTGTAGAAGTTGTTGATTTCAATATAGCTGTCAGGCCGCACCGGGTGGGCCATGGGGCCCGCGTCTTCGGGGAACTGGGCGGTGCGCAGCACGCGCACGTCTTCAATGCGCTTGACCGCGCGGGCGCTGGGTTCGGCGCACAGGTCTTGGCTGAATTCCTGGTCGCGAAACACAGTCAGGCCTTCTTTCAGGCTGAGCTGGAACCAGTCGCGGCAGGTGATGCGGTTGCCGGTCCAGTTGTGGAAATACTCGTGGCCCACCACGCTTTCGATGTTGCTGTAGTCCACATCGGTGGCGGTGGCCTGGTTCGCCAACACGTACTTGGTGTTGAAGATGTTCAGGCCCTTGTTTTCCATGGCGCCCATGTTGAAGTCGCTGGTGGCGACGATCATGAAGCGTTCCAGGTCCAGCGGCAGGCCAAAGCGGGCTTCGTCCCAGGCCACGGAAGCCATCAGGCTGTTCATGGCGTGTTCGGTTTTGTCCAGGTCACCGGGGCGCACATACACCTGCAGCAAATGGTCTTTGCCATTGCGCGCAGTGATGCGCTGCTCGCGGGCCACCAATTGGCCTGCCACCAGGGCGAACAGATACGACGGTTTTTTGTGTGGGTCTACCCACTTGGCAAAGTGGCGGCCTGCTTCCAAATCGCCACTGTCCACCAAGTTGCCATTGCTCAGCAACACGGGGAACTTGGCTTTGTCCGCACGCAGCGTCACCGTGTACATGGCCATCACATCGGGACGGTCCAGGAAGTAGGTGATGCGTCGGAAGCCCTCGGCCTCGCACTGCGTGAAGAACGATTCGTTGCTTACATATAAGCCCATCAGCTTGGTGTTTTTCACCGGTGCACAGGTGGTGAAAATTTCCAGCGCAAAGGGCTCATGGCCTTCGGGCAGGTTTTCCAACACCAGCACATTGCCATCCATCTTGAACGAGGTGCCCGCGCCGTTGACCAACACGCGAGCCAGGTTCAGCTCTTCACCATCCAGACGCAGGGGCTGGGGCGCTACATCCGGGTTACGGCGCAGCGTCATTTTGTTGAGCACGCGGGTCTTAGCCGGGTCGAGGTCAAAGCTCAGGTCGACCGTGTCAATCCAGTAGGCGGGGGCTGTGTAATCAGCACGGTGAATGACCGTAGCCGATCCGTTTTCGTCACGCAGTAGCAACATGCAAACTCTCCAAAAATTTTGAATCCAATAAAGCGGTGAAGTTCGGCACCGCGGCCAGCACGTGCGGGCCGGCCAGTTCTTCGGCGCTGTGCCCGCTGCAAATAGCCACGGCACGCATGCCTGCGCGGCGTGCAGCTTCTATGCCAAAGGGCGCGTCTTCAAACACGATGCAGTGCTCCGGTGCCACGCCCAAGCGCTGTGCTGCCGCCAAAAAAATAGCCGGTGTGGGTTTGCCCGTCAGCCCTTCGTCACCGCGCGCAATGGCATCGGGTGGCGGGTTCATTTTCAGGTGGCCCAGCGCAAATTCCACGTTGTGAATATCGCCCGCTGTGCCCACCGCTACGCGCAGCCCCAGTTGGCGGCTGGCGGCATAAAACGCGCTGAAACCGTGCACCTCGGCAAAGATGGGGCCGAAGATGTCGCGGTACAGCTTTTCTTTCTCGTGCACTAGTTTCCACGCCAGCACTTCA
>JBJOLD010000284.1:0-3070 GCA_046045765.1 Pseudomonadota bacterium
GATAGAAACTCAGCTTTGAGCAACATCCAAATGCCCGATGCCTGAAAAAATGCCAACACTAAAAACAGTGCAGCGTGAACGGGGTTCTTAGCAGTGATGACGCGAAACGACGCGAACAGCAGGATTGCCGAGAAGAGGTAGAAAAATCCAGTTTTGATGTCCATATATATCTGTTCCTAACTGGCTTAGCGGTACTTAGCGTCTTGCGCTTTATTGGCGGCAATTTCGCTTTCGTAGCAATCACCGACGGCAAGCAGCATGTCTTTGGTGAAATACAAATCACCGCGCTTTTCGCCGTGGTATTCCAAGATGTGCGTCTCGACGATGGAATCGACAGGGCAAGATTCTTCGCAAAAACCGCAGAAGATGCATTTGGTCAAATCAATGTCGTAACGGCTGGTACGGCGCGAACCATCGTCACGCACTTCGGACTCAATCGTGATCGCCATGGCAGGGCACACTGCCTCGCACAGCTTACAAGCAATACAGCGCTCTTCGCCGTTTTCATAGCGGCGTAGGGCGTGCAGACCACGAAAACGTGGACTTATCGGTGTTTTTTCTTCGGGGAACTGCACCGTAATTTTGCGGCGGAAGGCGTGCTTGCCCGTGAGCACCATGCCCTTGAGCAGCTCAGTCAGCATGAAGCTGTTTAGAAAATCTTTGATGGAAAAGTTGGTCATGTCATTCGTCCTAATCGGCTTTAACTCATTATTTCCAAATGTTCCAAGAGGTCTGCATCCAACCGCCAACCACAACCAGCCACACGAGCGTAACGGGGATAAAAATCTTCCAACCGAGGCGCATGATTTGGTCATAACGGAAACGTGGAAAGGTCGCGCGAACCCACAGGAACAGAGTCACGACGCAGAAGGTCTTAAGCCCGAGCCAAATCCAGCCAGGGATAAACGAGAGCGCTTCAACAGGTGCAATCCAGCCGCCCAAAAACATGATCGCGGTCGTGATGGACACGAGCCACATATTGGCATATTCGGCCAAGAAGAACATGGCGAATGACATGCCCGAGTACTCGACCATGTGGCCTGCAACAATTTCAGATTCGCCTTCCACCACGTCAAACGGATGACGATTGGTTTCAGCCAAGCCAGAGATCACATAGACCACAAATATGGGCAGTAGCGGTAGCCAATTCCAAGATAAGAAGTTGAGTCCCATTGCCGCGAATTGACCTTTGGCTTGTCCTGTCACGATGTCGGTCATGTTGAGTGAAGCGGAGACCATCAGCACGATCACAAAGCAAAAGCCCATCGCAATTTCGTAGCTCACCATTTGTGCAGAGGCACGCAGTGCGCCAAGGAAAGCGTATTTGGAATTGGATGCCCAGCCGGCAATGATGACGCCATAAACCTCTAGCGACGTGATGGCCATCAGGAACAAGAGACCCGCATTGACGTTAGCCAGTGCTACATCGGGGCCAAATGGAATCACGGCCCACGCCGCTAGCGCAGGCATGATGGTCATGATGGGGCCGAGCAAAAAGAGTGCTTTGTTAGCTGCAGTTGGTACGATGATTTCTTTGGTCAGCAATTTGAGCGCATCGGCAATTGGTTGCAAAAGTCCAAGCGGACCCACGCGGTTAGGGCCAATGCGAATTTGCATCCAGCCAATGGCTTTTCGCTCCCACAGTGTGAGGTAGGCAACTGACAAGAGCAGTGGTACGAGTACGCAAACAATTTTGATCAGCGCCCAAATGGTAGGCCAAGCAATCGTTGCCCAGAACGAGCCAGCAAACAAACTCAAGCCGAAATTAAAGATAGCGTCAATCATGCTGCGATCTCCCTATCAAAATCACTTGTGTTGCGAGCATCAGCGGTTAATTGCAGAGCTGGAGCGCGGCGCACCAAGCCGTCTAATTGATAAATGGATGCCGTGCAAGGCATACTGGTCGTGGCCTGCGAGGCGGTTACGGATGCCGTTGTCGCATTGTTTAGCTTAGATACATCCAAGTTTGCCGCAGCCAAAACTTCCTGCGAAGAATCAAAATCAAATCCTGCTACGCCCAGCATATTGCCTAAAACGCGCAGCACTTTCCAAGCAGGACGCGTTTCACCGAGTGGCTTCACAACCGCATGGAAACTTTGCGCGCGACCTTCTGCGTTCACAAACGTGCCCGAGGTCTCGGTAAACGGTGCAATCGGCAAGAGCACATCTGCGCAATCCATATTGGTTTTGAACGCGTTTAGCGATACCACCATTTGCATCTTGGAGAGCGCCACAACACCAGCGTGACCAGCAGCCGTATCGAAAGCAGGCTCGCAGCCCAAGAGCAGTGCGGCTTTCAAGGCATTACCTTCAGAGGTCAGCATTTGTGCGGCTTGCAGACCATCTTTTTGAGGGAGTGCTTGAGTCATCTGCGCCCCGACTGTATTGGCCGCTTCGGTCAAATAGCCCACGACTGCGCCCGTCGCGGCAGCGAGTTGCTGCGCAAGTGCGAGTAACTGTGATGCGTTCGCATGATGCGCGGCAGCGTTGCCCAGCAAGATGACTTTCTTGCCAACGGCCACATTAGGAGCACCCAACCACTGCTGCAAGCGGCTATCAGCAAGGCTTGTAGCCCAATCGGCGCTTGGCGCAATGATGCTGTTTGCGACGTTCATTGCCCAATCGCGATTCACTTCGTTAATTTGGGACACTTGCGCGCCCTTACGCGCCGCTTGGCGTATGCGCTGTGCAAATAGGGGGTGATCTTTGCGAAGATTTGAACCAACGACCAGCACGCGCTGCATGTTGGACAAAGATGCAATCGAGGTGCCTAACCAACGGACGCATTCAGACTTAGGAAACTCCGCGTTGCGCAGGCGATAGTCGATATTGTCTGAACCAATGCCGCGCATGAATTGCGAGGCTAGGAAAAGCTCTTCGACCGTGCTGTGTGGGCTTGCCAACGTGCCGATGCTGGCTGCGCCATGATCTGCTTTGATCTGTTTGATACCGTTTGCGACGTACTCCAGCGCGGTCTGCCAATCCACATCTTTCCATTCGCCGCCTTGCTTAATCATCGGTGTGGTTAAACGATCTGTGCCGTTTAAAGCTTCGTAGCTATAGCGGTCGC
>JBJOLD010000329.1:0-4506 GCA_046045765.1 Pseudomonadota bacterium
CAAACTTGATCGCACCACCACCAGCAAAGAAGGTGAACACGGCATCAGGCTTGGTGGCTGCAATTTCGGTCAACAGCGCTTGAAACTCGACGTTGGGGAATGGCAGATTGAGTTCCTTCACTACAGTGCCGCCGCCTTTTTCGAAAGCTTCCTTAAAGCCTTTGACGGTTTCGTCACCCGCAGCATATTTCCAGGTGATAGTGACTACTTTTTTGTGGCCCTTTTGGGCAACCACTTCGCCCATAGCGTAGCCGGGTTGCCAGTTGCTAAACGAGCTGCGGAAGATGTTTGGTGCGCACATGACGCCAGTAACTGCATCAGCACCCGCATTAGGAACGATGAGGGTGGTACCCGTATCTTTGGCCACTTTGGCCATGGCCATGGCCACGCCGGAGTGCACCGAGCCAACCAGTACGTCCACTTGGTCACGCTTGACCAGCTTGTTCACGTTGTCGGTGGCTTTGGAGGGGTCAGATTCGTCATCCACCTTGAAGTATTCAATCTCGCGGCCGCCAATTTTCCCGCCTTGCTCGGCTACGTACAGCTTGAAGCCGTTCTCAATGGCGTTACCCAGGGCCGCAAAGGTGCCGGTGTACGGCAGCATGAGACCGACTTTGAGTTTGGCCGTGTTTTGGGCCATAGCCAAAGGGGTGGCTACTGCGGTGGCAGCAACCAAAGCGATGTGAAGCAATTTCATGGATGTCTCCTTTTAGTGGTGGTTATGAATGCAATGAAAAACGGCGTTGATTACTTGCTGCGGAGCGTCCCGGTGGGGGGAGTGGCCGCATTGGGGTAATTCCAACACTTGAGTTTGCGGCACGCGCTGTGCGATACCGTGCACCTGCTGTACTGTGCCATATTCGTCGTCCAATCCTTGGATGGCCACTACTGGACAGGTAATTGTTGGCAATTTGTTTTCGATAGACCAGCTGCGAAATTCGGGGCTTAGCCACACTCGGTTCCAACACCAAAAAGCGGAGTCAGGGTCGGCATGGTGTTTGGCTAGGCGCTGGGGCAAATCGGTGGTCTCGTAGGCGGCGCGCGCTTTGACGATGTTTTTTATCGTAATGTCTTCCACCATGATGTGGGGCGCCAGCAGTATCAGCCCTGCGACGCTGCGTGGAAACTGTGCTGCATACAGCAGCGCGATGGAGCCACCATCGCTGTGGCCCAGCAACCAAGGGGGTGTTTGTTCTGCGTCGATCCCCAGCGCTTGGAGTAGAGCTGGTAACACAATATGGGCTTGCTTGTGCATAAAGTCTGTGCCCCACACTTCATCTGCACTGCATGGGGTGGACTGCCCGTAACCGGGGCGTGAGTACACCAGTCCGCGCGCACCGACTGCGTCGCACAACTGTTTTGGAAAGTCGCGCCACATGGACAGCGAGCCCAAGCCCTCGTGCAAGAAGATGATCAGTGGCGCGGACGTGCGCTCAGGCGCCAGCCATTGGTACTTCAGGCGCACACTGCGCCCGGACCAATCCACATTCACAAATTCGGCAACAGGGCTCATTCGCCAGAGACCTCGCGTTCGCGTAGCTTGAAGCGCTGAATTTTGCCTGTGGCTGTCTTGGGCAGCTCGTTTACAAACTCAATCTGGCGGGGGTATTTGTAGGGCGCCAAGCGCTCTTTCACGAAGGCTTTGAGTTCGGCTTCGTCGGCAACCGCACCGGCCTTCAGAACCACATAGGCTTTGGTTTTTGTCAGGCCCTCGGCATCGGCTACACCAATCACGGCGGCCTCCAGCACCGCGCTGTGCTGCACCAGAGTGGCCTCTACTTCAAAGGGCGATACATAGATGCCGCTGACTTTGAGCATGTCATCGCTGCGGCCACTGTAGGTGTAGGTGCCGTCCGGGTTGTGCACGTACTTGTCACCCGTTTTGGTCCATGCGCCCTGGAAGGTTTCGCGGGTTTTGTCGCGGTTGTTCCAGTACAGCAGTGCGGCGCTGGGGCCTTGCACAAACAGGTCGCCAGTTTCGCCGTCGGGGACTGGGCGGCCATCATCGCCTCGCAGCTCTACGCAATAGCCGGGTACCGGCCAGCCCGTGGTGCCGTAACGCACTTTGCCGGGGACATTAGAGAGGTAGACGTGCAACATTTCTGTAGAGCCAATGCCATCTACTATTTCCACACCAAAGTGCTTGGTAAAGCGTTCGCCAAGGTCTGCAGGCAAGGCTTCGCCCGCCGAGGACACCAAGCGCAGCGCAACATCCGCGCGTGCGGGTATCTTGGGTGAGGCCAGCATGCCTGCAAAACCGGTGGGTGCGCCAAAAAACACGGTGGGCTTGGCCTGCGTCCAGCGGGCAAACGTGGCATCGGGTGTGGGGCGCTCGGCCATCAGCACGACTGTTGCCCCTACGCTCAAGGGAAAGCTCAGGGCATTGCCCAGACCGTAAGCAAAAAACAGCTTGGCCGCAGAGAAGCAAATGTCGGATTCTTTCAAACCCAGAATTGGCGTGCCGTACAGCTGCGCTGTCCAGTAAGGATTGGCATGGGTGTGTACTGCGCCCTTGGGGCGGCCTGTGGAGCCGGAGGAATACAACCAGAAGCCGGGGTCATCGCCCAACGTATCGGCAGCTGCGGCCAGCGGTGCGTGCTGGGCCAAGAAGTCTGGCATGGCCACCGCGTTGGCTGGCAAGGCATTTACCGGGTTGGACACCACAATGGTTTTGACTTCATGGTCGCCCATCGCCATCGCTTCTTGCAGTGCGGGCAGCAACGCCGCTGATACCAATGCCACCTGAGCACGGCTGTGTTTGAGCATGTAGGCATAGTCCACCGCGGTGAGCAAGGTGTTCACTGCTACCGGAACAATACCCGCGTACATGGCACCTAAAAAACTCACTGGCCAATCGTTGCAATCATGCATGAGCAACAACACGCGCTCCTCACGGTGCACGCCTTGGGCCAGCAAGCCTGCGGCCATGCGGCGCGCACGCTCAGCCAGTTCGCCATAGGTCAGCTGACCACGGTCATCAATGTAGGCAGTTTTGTTGGCGCGGCCTGCGTTGATGTCAATGATGTGGCGCGCAAAGTTGAACTGCGTGGGCGGTGCTACTGCTTCGGTGCTGATGGTAGTGTCTTGTGCCATGGCGGTCTCCTCTTTATTGTTGTTAGGCCGCAGTGGGGGCCAACGCGCCCAGTACCGCTGTGCTTGCCTGTATTGCGGTGCGGCGGTGGTAGAAATTCAGGGCGCGCAGGCCGCCCAACTCTTCGCCACCCCCTGCGCGGCCCGGGCCACCGTGCAGTGACTGTGGCATCACGTTGCCGTGGCCGGTTTGCAGCGCGGCCACGTCGGGCGAAATCACGTGCACCCGGCCATGGCTGTCTGCCAGCTCCAGCGCGGCGTGGGATAGCGTTTGCGGGTTGCTGCCATAGACAGACGCCACCAGCGAGCCCTGGCCACGGCGAATGAGTTGCAGCGCATGGGCTAGCGGTTGTTCGGTGCTGCTGCGGTAGGGAATCAGAGTGGCCACGGGCCCAAATACCTCGGTGTCGTGCACGCGGTCGCTGGCATCGCTACCGGCTGCGTTGCCCGTGCCCAGCAAGGTTGGGCCTACGCAGCAGGCAACCGCTGCATCAGCATCGACCAGCGCTTGGTTGGTGCCATCGTGCAGTACAGTGGTTTGGGCCTTGAGATAGTCCAGCCCTTCACGCACTGCCACCAGCTGCGCGCGATTCACCAGGGCGCCCATGCGTACGCTTTCATTGCGCGGGTTGCCCACAGACGTTTTGGCCAGGCGCGCCGCCAGGGCTTGTGCTGTGGCTTCGTATAAAGCCTCTGGCACAAAGACGCGGCGAATGGCTGTGCATTTTTGGCCCGACTTAACGGTCATCTCACGGGCCACTTCTTTCACAAACAGCTCGAACGCTTCGCCGCCCGCGGCCTCACCTGGCAACAGCAGCGCAGAGTTCACGCTGTCGGCTTCGATATTGACGCGCACCGAGCGTTGCGTGACGGCGGGGTGGCTGCGAATCACCGCGGCCGTTTCTGCAGAGCCGGTGAACGACACCACGTCAAACGGCTGCAGCTGGTCCATCAACCCCGCAGAGCTGCCACACACGATAGACAGTGCGCCAGCAGGGAAGATGCCCGCATCAATCACGTCTTTGACCATGCGCTGCGTTAGCCACGCCGTGGCCGTAGCGGGTTTCACAATCACAGGCACGCCAGAGAGTAGGGCGGGTGCGGCCTTTTCCCATAAGCCCCAGGCGGGGAAGTTGAAAGCGTTGATAAACAGCGCCACGCCGCGTGTGGGTGTGAGTACATGTTGGGACTGGAACAGTGGGTCTTTGCCCAGACGTACGCTGTCGCCATCGGGCATGAAGTGCTGTGCACCCAAGCTGTCGCCCAGCTTGGCGTAGGTGCCCAGTGTGAACAGGCCACCATCAATATCCACTGCAGAGTCGTTTTTTACGGTGCCGCGGTTGGCAGTTGGAATTTCGTAATACGCGTCGCGGTGGCCGTGCATGACCTTGTTTGCAGCCGCCACCATGGCGGCGC
>JBJOLD010000338.1:0-3138 GCA_046045765.1 Pseudomonadota bacterium
GGCATTCAATGCCTAGCGTCATATCGCTCAGGCGGCCTGCGGCGTTGATGCGTGGGCCCAGTGCAAAGCCAAAATCGAAGGTGGTGGCGGTGCTGGCGTTGCGCCCGCTTGCTACAAAAAGACTAGCTAGTCCCGCAGGCTGCACAAGGGCGCGCACCCGTTTTAACCCTTGGGCGACCAAGCGGCGGTTGTTGGAGTCGAGCTTGACCACGTCGGCCACGGTGCCCAGCGCGACCAGGGGCAAAAGCGTATCCAGCTTGGGCTGATTGGTTGCAGTGAAGATGCCCCGGGTGCGCAGTTCCGAGCGCAGTGCCAGCAGCACATAAAACATCACCCCCACACCCGCAATAGATTTGCTGGCAAAGGTGCAGCCCGGCTGATTCGGGTTGACGATCACATCGGCATCGGGCAACACATTGGCCGGCAAATGGTGGTCGGTCACCAGCACTTGCAGGCCCAGGCGTTTGGCCTGCAGCACGCCTTCGATGCTGGCAATGCCGTTGTCCACGGTAATCAATACGTCGGCGCCTTGGTCTTTCACGCGTTGGGAGATGGGCGCTGTCAGGCCGTAGCCATCCACTACGCGATCGGGCACCAAATAGTCCACATGCTTGGCACCCAGCAGGCGCAGGCCGCGCACGGCCACGGCGCAGGCGGTGGCGCCGTCACAGTCGTAGTCGGCCACGATACACAGGCGTTTGTCTTGCGCGATGGCATCGGCCAGCAGCACGGCGGCGCGGTCTATGCCCAGCATGCCGCTGGGGGGCAGCAGTTTGGCCAGCGCGTCGTCCAGTTCGGAGGTAGAGGTAACACCGCGCGCAGCATACAGGCGAGCCAGCAGTGGGTGAATGCCAGACTGCTCTAGCGCCCAAACGGCGCGCGGTGGAATATCGCGGGGGGTGATTTTCATAACGGGGCGAGAAGTTGGGTCAAAAGCTGGGCCGGTGTAGGGGCGGTTAACTGGCGTTGCAGCTTGTGCCACCAAGGGCTATTGCCTTGGCTGAAGGTGTGCGCCTGGTTTTCTCCGCACAGTGTGAGTTGGATGGCTGGTTGGTCGTACAGCGGCGCTAATAGGGTGGTGTCCAGGGTTTGCCATGCAGCCAACCAGCCAGCGGCGTGGTCCTCCAGCGCGGCGGTGCGCAGGTCGTGGCGCACGGAACATTCGCCTTTTTCAGCGATTGGGGCGGCAGCGGACGGCAATTCGCCCGTGCCACTGATCCAAAACGAATTGATGGTGGGCAAGCCCTTGGCCGCCCGCGCATCGTTGATGGGGTGGGTGTAGAGCAGCATTTGCATCTCATTCTGCAAGCGGCGCAGGGCTTGGGCTTGCGGCTGGCGTGGCATCCAGCGGTCAATTCGTGCCCCGCGTGCGCGCTCCAGCGATGCGGTGGGCAGCTGCTTGAACACCGGCCCGCTGGCCAGCCAGGTGCTGGGCGCAGCGGCATTCACTGGCTGCAGCGCAATGCCGTCTTCGGCAAAGTAGGCTTGCATGGCCCGCTGCAAGGTGCTGGATTCGTCATGGGTCAGTGCCAAATCGTGCGGGTCTAGCATGGCCACATGGTTGGCATTCACCCGCCATTGGCAAGGGGTAATCCAGGCCCAAGCGTCGGTTGGTGGGGCCACCAGTGCCAAGGTGTTGGCCTGTTGCGCAGCCCAGGGCACCAGCCCATCGGCGCCATCGTTGGTGGATGGCAGGAGGCCCAGCGTTTGCGCCTGAGTACGCTCGTACAGCGGGGTCAGCTGCTGCGCGCCGCCAGTGGCGTGGGCGGTGGGGGTAAGCCGTTTAAGTAGGCGCGCCAGATGGGGCAATTGGAGCTTGGCGATAGCCTCTTGGCATTGGGGGCCAGCAGGCGCGGCGTGGGCGATAACAATGTGCATGCTCGGATTGTCCTGCATGCCCCAACGGGCAGGGTGCAGGGTGCCACAATCAGGGAAATATCCAACTGTGGACCCGATGCGACTTCCCTACGAACTGCAAATTGGCTGGCGCTACACCCGCGCAGGCCGCGCGACCCGGCGCAATGGCTTTATTTCGTTTATCTCCGGCGTGTCCATGCTGGGTATTGCCTTGGGTGTGGCCGCGCTGATCATTGTGCTGAGCGTGATGAACGGCTTTCAAAAAGAGGTGCGCGACCGCATGCTGGGCGTGGTGTCGCACATTGAGGTGTACGCCCAAGGCGGACAGGTTTTGCCCGATGTGGCGCTCACCCTCCAGCAAACCAAAGCCAATCCGCAGGTGATAGGTGCTGCACCTTTTATAGCAGCCCAGGCACTTTTGGCGCGGGGTGAGGACATGAAAGGGGTAATGGTACGGGGGATAGACCCGGCCATTGAACACGAGGTTACGGACCTGGCCGCAGGTGCCCAAAGGGCGGTGTTGGCTCAGCTCACTCCCGGTAGTTTTGGTGTGGTGTTGGGCTCTGAATTGGCCAGGTCGTTGGGGGTGCGTACTGGGGACAAAGTGACTTTGGTAGCCCCCAGCGGCCAGGTCACACCCGCGGGCGTGGTGCCGCGCCTGAAGCAAATGACGGTGGTGGGCACCTTTGACTCCGGTCACTTTGAATACGACTCGGCCATGGCCTTCACCCATTGGGAAGATGCGGCCAAGGTGTTCCGCTTGGAAGGCCCCACCGGGGTGCGCCTGAAATTGCGCGATTTGCACAAAGCCAGGGAGGTAACCGATGAACTCAGCCGCACATTAAGTGGCGACCTCTACATTCGCGACTGGACTCGCCAAAACCGCACCTGGTTTGCGGCGGTGCAAGTCGAAAAACGCATGATGTTCATCATCCTGACGCTGATCGTGGCGGTAGCGGCGTTTAATCTGGTCAGCACCTTGGTGATGACGGTGACCGACAAGCGTGCCGACATTGCCATTTTGCGCACCCTGGGGGCCAGCCCGGCCAGCATCATGGGCATTTTTGTGGTGCAAGGCGCCATGGTGGGTGTGATTGGCACGGTGGCCGGCCTGCTGCTGGGCTTAAGCGTGGCGTTCAATATTGACGTAATCGTACCCGCCATTGAGCACGCGCTAGGCGCCAGCTTTTTGCCCAAAGACATTTACCTGATCAGCCGTATGCCCAGTGACCCACAACAGTCTGACATCCTCCCCATCGCCGTGATTGCGCTGGTGATGGC
>JBJOLD010000344.1:0-3542 GCA_046045765.1 Pseudomonadota bacterium
GCATCAAATGCCACTACCGTGCGATCAGCGCCCATAACAAAAACACGCGCGCCGGCCACTAACGGCGCTGTCAACGTAACGCCATTGAGCTTTTGACGCCACATCTCCTTGCCTGCATCGAGTACGATAAGTTCATTTTCGCGACTTACAACTGCAGCGTATTTACCATCCGTGCCGACACCCGCAGATAGACTGACATCTAACTTTGTTCGCCAAACATCAACCCCAGTTCGAGTATCAATAGCGGCAACAGTCCCATCAGAGCTGGCAACAAAAATATTAGACCCTACCGCCCGAGGATCGAGCGAAAATCCGACCGGGCCAATCTCATTCGTCCAAACAGACTTCACGCCCAAAAGTGCAACATTGACGCCCAAATCTGCAGGCCGCGGCTTTTCTGTACCTGCGCAAGCTACGAGCAGTAGAACACTTATGATGCTCAACACAGCCCGCACACGAGCTTCGATTACCGAAAAGGCAATCACGTGCCTTCCCCGGGCACTGAGGCTCCCAATGAATTCAACTTGACCTCCACAAGCCTGCGGTATTCCGATTTTTCGTCGAATTTTTTATATGCTTTGAGGTACTCCAACTTGGCCTCAAGTTTTTTTCCTTGTGCAGCCAAAATATCTCCTCTTCGATCAGCAACCAGGGCGTCAAAAGCGGGGTCACTTAGACCGCTCAAAACACTCAGCGCTTCGTCAAAGCTTTTAGCTTCGATCAGCACACTTGTCATACGCAGTTTTGCCAGCGATACGTACCCTACGTCATTGGATTTTTCAGAAACCCACGCTAAAGCTGACTTTGCACCATCAATTTGTCCTGTTTCAAAAAGCGCCTTGGCAACAAGTACCCCTGCTTGCTGTGCATAGGTGGTTGAAGCAAAGCGTTCCTGCATTTCGCTAAAAGCGCGCTGAATCTTTGGGACGTCACCGGTTCGAATGGACTTTTCAACTTCGTCCAACATTGCGGCAGCTTGGACAGCTTGATTTTTTTGCCAGTATTGGTAGCCATTCCACGCAGCAAATGCCGCAAGCAATGAAATCAATATCCAAGATATTGCACTACCGTATTGCTTCCAAAAATGCTTGATTTCATCAAGTTGTTCTTGCTCTTCAAGGTCGAGATGTGTAGCCATAGTTCTTATAAATTAAGCGTTAAATTGCAGGCTTTTGGCCCAAACATCGATTTCATCCAGCGAATGTAAAACTTGAGCAGCCGTTGCATCCCTCAAAGATTTAACCGCCACTTTACCAACTGCGAGCTCATCGGGACCAAACACAAGCGCGTATTTAGCACCGGAGGTATCCGCTCGCTTGAACTGGGATTTCATACTTCCCATATCACCTGCCGCTGAGGTATGCATCTGGATTGACAAACCCAACTCACGCATTTTTTGAAGATAGACGGATACTTGAGGTAATGCACTGGTACTTGGGATGATGGCGTAAGCGTCTAAGGGCTGTACGTAGCTGACACTACCCTGTTCTTTTAGGAGCTCTAGTACACGTTCGACACCCATTGCCCAGCCAACGGCTGGTGCGGGCTTTCCACCAACTTGCTCTATAAGGTAGTCATATCTTCCACCAGCACATATGGTCCCCTGAGCGCCTAACTTGGTTGTGACGAACTCGAAAACCGTTAAGTTGTAGTAATCCATCCCTCTGACCAAACGTGGGTTGATACGGTAGGCAATGCCATTCCGATCTAATATCGCCGTAACAGTTGCAAGATGCTGTTTCGAGGAAGCGCCCAAGAAATCGAGTAGTTTGGGCGCTGCTTCAATAACCTGTTGCATCGCTGGATTCTTACTGTCTAGAAGTCGCAATGGATTCTTGTGAAGACGCCGCTTAGCCTCTTCATCCAGTAATTCGATATGTGATTGGAAATGCGCAATCAATGCATCTCGGTGCATGAGTCGTTCATCGGGTTGCCCCAAGCTGTTCAGCTGTAGCTCCACATCATTGAGGCCGATCTCTTTCCAAAAAGCGGCTGCCATCAAAATAAGTTCTGCATCCACTTCACCGCCAGAAAACCCCAATGCTTCTGCACCGATCTGATGAAATTGACGATACCGTCCGCGCTGTGGGCGTTCGTGTCTAAACATCGGACCCATATAGTAGAGCCGCTTACCCCCACCATACAAAAGTGAATGCTCTACTGCAGCCCTTACAACGCCAGCGGTGCTTTCCGGACGCAAAGTTAGCGCTTCACCGTTTAGACGATCGTCGAAAGAATACATCTCTTTCTCTACGATGTCAGTCACCTCACCTAGTCCGCGAACAAATAATGCGGTGGGCTCAACTATTGGAGTTCGTATATTTTCATAAGCAAACCGCCTCATCAAATTTCGGACTTGCTGCTCTAACAACTCCCACCTCCCAGATTCTGGTGGCAGTATGTCGTTCATACCCTTGACGCCTGATAATTTTTCGATCTTGAGCACAACTTTTTTTTCAATCATTCCATTTTCAATTTATTTTGGTGACTCAACCGAACCGAGTTTCAATGTAAGACTCTACGACCGCCTGGAATTCACCAGCAATATTGTCTCCACGCAAGGTCATTCTCTTTTCGCCGTCAATAAAAACAGGAGCAGCTGGCGCCTCACCGGTGCCGGGCAAACTGATGCCGATGTCAGCATGCTTACTTTCACCGGGGCCATTTACGATGCAGCCCATTACGGCTACTTTTAAATTCTCTATGCCTGGAAAACGAACTTTCCACAACGGCATTTGTGCTCTCAAAAAGTCATCGATTTGTTTTGTCAATTCTTGAAATGTGGTGCTCGTCGTGCGACCACAACCAGGGCAAGCTGTAACACTTGGAACAAAAATTCTCAATCCAACTGCTTGGAGTATTTCAGAGGCGATCACCACTTCCTGTGTGCGCGACTCCCCGGGCGCCGGAGTCAACGAGACACGAATAGTGTCGCCAATGCCCTCCTGAAGCAAAATTGCCAGCGCTGCAGCGGAAGCGACAGTACCCTTGGTACCCATTCCAGCTTCGGTCAAGCCAAGATGCAATGGGTAATTACAGCGACTTGCAATCTCCCGGTACACCGCGACCAAATCTCTCACACCGCTGACTTTGCACGACAACGTAATTTGATGTGCAGGTAACCCCATTTCTGTAGCCCTTGCGGCAGATTCCAGAGCTGATGTAATCAGTGCTTCGTACATCACGGGCTTAGCGTCCCACGGCTGGGCACGTTTACTATTTTGATCCATCATGTCAGACAAAAGGTCCTGATCCAGGCTACCCCAATTGACACCAATTCGAATAGGCCGATCCCATCGAACTGCCGCTTCAATCATTTGACCAAACTGCCTATCACGCTTGTCGCCTTTACCGACGTTACCGGGATTGATCCGGTACTTTGACAACGCTTTTGCGCAATCTGGATACTGTGACAAAAGTGTATGACCGTTGTAATGAAAATCACCAATAAGTGGCACATCAATACCCATACGATCCAGTTGCTCTCGCACATATGGAACTGCCTTTGCCGCCTCAGGTGTATTTACGGTAATGCGCACCAT
>JBJOLD010000382.1:0-2688 GCA_046045765.1 Pseudomonadota bacterium
CGATCTGATGGTGTTCAACGACACCAAGGTCATCAACGCCCGCCTGTTTGGCGAAAAGGCGACCGGCGGCAAAGTGGAGCTGCTCATCGAACGCGTACTGGGTGGCAACCAGGTTGCCGCCCACATGCGGGTGAGCAAGAAGCCTGAGGTGGGTGCAACTATCAAGCTAATGTGCGCGCCCGGCTTTGAGGATGGCCTTTGCGCAACCCTGCTGGGGCGCTGGCCAAATGTGGATGGCCCCATTTACCGCTTTGTGCTGAGTAACGATAAAGGTGACGACCCCTACACCCTGATGGAGCGCCACGGCCATGTGCCGTTGCCGCCCTACATCACCCATACCGATTCCGCAGAAGACGCCCAGCGTTACCAGACCGTGTTTGCCAAAAACCCGGGCGCTGTGGCAGCGCCCACAGCAGCGCTGCACTTTGACCAAACCCTGTTTGCGCAGCTGGACGCCATGGGCGTGCAACGCGCGCATGTCACGCTGCACGTGGGCGCTGGAACCTTCCAGCCGGTGAAGACCGAAAACCTGGCCGAGCACCACATGCACAGCGAGTGGTACGAAGTGCCTGCTGCCACCCAACAAGCCATTGCCGACTGCAAAGCGCGCGGTGGGCGTGTAGTGGCGGTGGGGACGACGACAGTGCGCACGCTGGAGAGTTGGGCTTTGGAAACTGGGGTCGGATCACCGGGTACAACGCAGACGCGTGCTCTGACCCCTTTTTCCAAAGACACCACCATCTTCATCACGCCAGGCTTTGAGTTCAAGCTGATTGATGTGCTGGTGACCAACTTCCACCTGCCCAAGTCGAGCCTGATGATGTTGGTGAGCGCCTTTGCAGGTTACGACCACATCATGGCGCTGTACCGCGAAGCCATTGCTCGCGAATACCGGTTCTTCAGCTATGGTGACGCGATGTTGCTGGAGCGGTTGCCTAGGTGAAATCAGACGGATTTGGCGAAGTAGCTCACCCCGGGCAACCCTTCGTAGTCCACGTCTTGCGTCCAAAAGGTGGCCTTGAGTTCCTGCGCCAGGCTGTACATCATGGCGTCGGCCATCGCTAGTCGGTGGCGTTGTGCAATTTCGGCGGCAGCCACGGCGCGAGCATCGGTAATATCGAGCACTCGGCCAAGTCGCATCACATTCAGGCAGGCTTGCACTGCCTCGGATGGCACTTTGCGAAAGAGCACGCGGTGGACTTCAAACAAGGCAATGACCGGCACCAACAATGCGGCGCGGTCTTCAATGGCAGGAGCGAACAGGTCCGCACGATCCGTGTCTTGCAAATACTCAATCCACCCAGAGGAATCCACCAGATTCATTCATAGTCCTTATAGGGGTCTTTCACAATGACCAGATCTGCGGGGTCGAGGTTGTATTTTTTCAAAATGCCGCGGTACGCGCTCATGGGCAGCTCCGGCTTGATCACCAGTTCCCTATCTCGCAGTTCAAATTGGATATGCGAGCCCGGAACAATGCCCAGCTTGGCGCGCATAGCGGCTGGTAATGTGACCTGGCCTTTGCTGGAAACGATGGCATTTACAACGATGGACATGGCATGCTCCTTCATCAAAAAGTAAAGCAAAGTATAAAGTAAAGCAATTTACAAAGGTAAAGTAAAATTCTTGCCATGCTCAAATTTGACTTGCTTGCCACCGACCCCGCAACACCCGATGGTGCCTACCAAGGCTCGTATGCCCGCCGCGGCACGCTCACGCTCAACCACGGCGTGGTGCAAACCCCCATCTTCATGCCCGTGGGCACCTACGGCACGGTTAAGGGTGTGATGCCGCGCAGCCTGCATGACATGGGCGCGCAGATCATTTTGGGCAACACCTTTCACCTTTGGATGCGCCCCGGCACCGAGGTAATGCAAAGCTTTGGCGGTCTACACGGGTTTGAGAAATGGGACAAACCCATCCTCACCGATTCGGGTGGTTTTCAGGTGTGGAGCCTGGGCGCCATGCGCAAGATCACCGAGCAAGGCGTGCACTTTTCCAGCCCTGTGAATGGCGACAAGTTGTTCATGTCGCCCGAAGTAAGCATGCAAATTCAGACCACGCTGAACTCCGACATCGTGATGCAGCTCGACGAATGCACGCCCTACTACCAAGGCGACAAATCGGCGGGGCACATCACCACTGAGCGCGAGGCCCGCACCTCCATGGAAATGAGCCTGCGCTGGGCCAAGCGGTCACAAGACGAGTTTGCCCGCCTGAACAACCCCAATGCGCTGTTCGGCATCGTTCAAGGGGGCATGTTCGAGAGCCTCCGCGAAGAGTCGCTGGCAGCCCTGGTAGCCATGGACTTCCCCGGCTACGCCGTGGGCGGCGTGAGCGTGGGCGAACCCAAAGACGAAATGCTGCGCATCATGGCGCACACGCCGCACTTGCTGCCCACCCACAAACCCCGCTACCTGATGGGCGTGGGCACACCAGAAGACCTAGTGCAAGGCGTGGCCGATGGCGTGGACATGTTTGACTGTGTGATGCCCACCCGCAACGCACGCAACGGTACGATATTTACCCGCTATGGCGACCTGAAACTGCGCAACGCCCGCCACAAGACCGACCACCAGCCCATCGACACCACCTGCACTTGCTATGCGTGTACTGGAACTTCCGGGGTCAGCTGGGATGATGGCGGACGCCAAGGCTTCTCTAGAGCCTACCTGCACCACCTGGACC
>JBJOLD010000078.1:0-8131 GCA_046045765.1 Pseudomonadota bacterium
GCGCCCTCCCCCGTGTGGCCGCCCACCAACGCACACCCAGCTTCGTTGAGCACTTCCACCGCGCCGGTCATCATCTGGAACAGCAGGTCTTCGACCTTGCTTTCCAGCCCCGGTGGCACGGTGGCAATGGCGGTGGCAGATTGGGCCTGTGCGCCCATGGCAAAAATGTCACCCAAGGCATGATTGGCAGCAATTTTGCCGAACAGGTAGGGGTCGTCCACAAAGGCACGAAAAAAATCCACGCTGTGCACCATCGCTTTGCCTGGAGGCACGCGCACCACGGCAGCATCGTCAGGGGCATGCAGGCCGATGACCACCTCATCTCGATGCACCACCTGCAAGTGCTGCAAGGCGCGGGACAACACGGTAGCCCCCACCTTGGCACCACAGCCGCCACAGCGCATGGCAATAGCCGAAATAGCTTGCAAAGATTCGTCGGCCGTCAAAGCCAGTTGGGAAGAACTCGGCGGCTGTGATCGTCCCGCAGACATGGGCACGGCCGGAAAATCGGCAAACTTGCGCATAAAACCCCGGTCAATCCAGTCTTTCCACCGCCACACCCATGCGCCAGCAAAGCCCAGTGCTCCGCGTGAGGCAACGGCGTATGGGTCACCCGTGCTGATCAGCGCCAACCATGTGCGCTGGGGGTGGTAACGCTGCAGCGCCCTGCCCTGCACCGTGCGGCGCAGGTTGTGGGCCAAGGGCTTGCCCATGCGCACCGCAAACACACCGGCTTTTTCCAGAGGATAGTTTTGCAGGGCCGCGATATCACCCGCAGCAAACACCTTGGGGTCGGTCACGCTTTGCAGGTGGTCATTCACTACTACAAAACCTTTGGCATCCAGCGCCAGCCCCGTGCTCTGCAGCCACGGTGCGCCGCCGGCTTGGGTGACCCACATGGTCTCGTCCGCATGCAGAACCGCGCCATTCGCGCAGTGCAATTGGCCCGGGCTAACGTGTGTAACCGCAGCGCCCAAATGCACCACCACGCCGCGTTGCGCCAACACGGTGGCGAAGCGACTGCGCACACCCGCGTTATGGGTAGGCAGCACGGTAGCGTCGGCACCCACCAAGTGGAACGCCAGCAGATCCGGGCTGCGGCCTAGCGCCTGCAGCTCCCGCCGCAAGCGGTATTGCATCGCCAGCAGCAATTCCACGCCACCTGCGCCCGCGCCCACCACGGCAATGCGCAGGGTGCCCGCCGTGTGCTGCTGCACGCGCGTCAAGAGATTAAGCCAGCGCTGGTTGAATTGGTGAATAGGTTTAACCGGCACCACCTGCCCCTGCGCGCCGGGCACTCCCGCAAGCTGCGGGGTCGAGCCGACGTTGATCGACACGCAGTCGTAGGCAACCGGTGGGCGGTTGGCGCACAGCACTTGGCCGGCTGCGCGGTCTATGCCCACCACTGCATCACGGTACAGCCGCGCACCCGCAAACACGGCCAAGCGGCTCAGGTCAATGTGCACATCGTCATAGCTGTAGTGGCCCGCAATGTAGCCCGGCAACATGCCGGAATACGGGGTGTGCATATCGGTACAAATCACCGTTAACCGCACGCCGGGTTCAGGGTGCATGCCAAAGCGCTTGAGCACGCCCACATGGCTATGGCCGCCCCCGATCAAAACGATGTCGCGGGCTATTGGGGAAGAAGAGGTTTGCATGGCCGGGCAAGGATAACGCCCCTGCATGGGGTGGCCCTCGATTTACGTCCCTATACTTAGAGAATGACCTCTATCGCCGACCTCCGCAAAAGCTACGAACGCGCCGAACTGGACGAGAGCGCCTCGCATGCCGACCCCTTGCAGCAATTCGACAAATGGCTGAAAGAAGCCATCAGCAGCGAAATACCCGAGCCCAACGCCATGACGCTGGCCACCGTGGGCAGTGACCTGCGCCCCTCCACCCGCGTGGTGCTGGTGAAAGGCTACGACGCCCAAGGCATTGTTTGGTACACCAACTATGACAGTCGCAAGGGTAAAGAGCTCGCGGGCAACCCGTTTGCCGCACTGCAATTTCACTGGGTAGAGCTGGAGCGCGTAGTGCGCATTGAAGGCGTGGTGGAAAAAGTGAGCGATGCCGAGAGCGATGCCTACTTCCACAGCCGCCCACTGGACTCGCGCATTGGTGCTTGGGCATCGCCGCAGAGTGAAGTGATTGACGGGCGCACCGTGCTGGTCACCAACGCCGCCAAATACGCCGCCAAATTTTTGTTGCAACCGCCACGCCCGCCGCACTGGGGTGGCTACCGGCTCAAGCCGGACAACTGGCAGTTTTGGCAGGGGCGCAAAAGCCGGCTACACGACCGCCTGCGCTATACGCAGGAACATAACGGAGACTGGTTGCGCGAGCGGCTGGCTCCTTGACTGGTTAGCCGCGTAATGTCTTAGCCAGCAATTAATGGCACTAGCAGCATCACCAGCGTTACCGTACCCAGAGCCATGAGGGTGGACACCGCCACGCCGGCAGTGACCAAATCCTCGGCCTTTTTGTAGCGCTGCGAGAACAAAAACACATTCGCTCCCGTGGGCAACGAGGCCGCCACCACCAGCACCGTAAGCGGCATGCCGCGCATGCCCACAGCCCAGCCCACCAAGGCCATCAATGCCGGATGCATCAGAGTTTTGACGGCAGAAATAGCCACAGCACCTTTGAACTCACGCCCAATGGCCGCCTGCGACAGGGTTACCCCCACCAGCAACAGCGCCACCGGCCCAAAGGCATTGCCCAACAACATCAAAGGCCGATCAACCACGGCAGGCAGGTTCAAGCCGGTTTGGGCAAACATCAGACCCGCAATGATGGGCATAGGCACCGGGTGCACCACCGCGTTACGCACTGCCATGCCGATAGTGGCGAGCCGGTTGCGTTGCGGTTCCAACCCTTCATGCACCCGCTCACGGGCGCTGAACAGTTCCAGCACTACGGTGGCAATAGTCAACAGCACCAGTGCATGTAACGAGATCAGGGTGAACAGCAACACCAGCGCCTCTTTGCCATAAGCCAGGCCTACCAGTGGAATGCCAATCATGATGGTGTTGCTGAAGGTGCCCGCCAAGGCCACTACCGCAGCGCGGCTGTTGGAGCCTTGCAGCAACACCAATGCCGTGAACAAGCCTGCGGCCACGGCAAAGTACAGCGACACCGAATGAAAATCGAGATCTTGTACATGCACGCTGCTCATGGTTCGAAACAGAAGCGCCTGCGTCAGCACCAGAAAAACGAGATTGGATAAGTCTTTCACCGCTTCCTGGCGAATGAGTTTGAGCCGCCCGGCAACAACACCCACCAGAATCAGAAAGACTACGGGAAACAGGGACGAAACAACCGGATGGTCCAGCGAAATTTGCAAAATTAAGTGGCTTTCGAGCTAGTCCGTGTGGGTTTGGTTACTTCACCGGTACCGCGTCAGTCACGCGGTAATACAGGCCGTAGGGGTCGTCTTGCAACACGGCAAATTGACCTTCTACTACCACAGCTTCCAATGAGTATTTCACCGGCGTTTTGGTTTTAACTTCGACCATGCTCTCTGGCCCGCCGGGAGTACAAAACGAACATGTCAGCGGCACTGAACTGAGCAAAAAGTGCTTTTGCTTTTCGCCTGGCTCCAGCGGCATCATGAAACCCTGAATGCGCTGGCTCTTGCTGTTGAGCGCCTGCACATCACTCGGGAACACAGGCCGCAAGCGGTTATTCACCGCTTTGGTCTTTACCGACGTGAGCACCGACCATGGCAACACATCGGCACGGTCTTGCAGTGGTGCAAAGGGGCTATTAGGGCTGTGCACACCAGCCCCGGTACCCGCAGGAACGCCCCCGACCACAGGCGAACTAAGCTGCGCAACACTGGCCAATGGCGCCAACGCGACCCACGTTGCTACAACTGCAGATTTGAAAAAATGGGTTCGCATGGGATGCCTTTCGCAAAAATTAGTGTTCGTGCTTCATGCCGCAGAACTTGCCAATGGCCAAGCCTTTGCAGGCAGTCTGCAGGTCTTTGTTGCAAATATCCTCCTTTTTACCCGACTCCAGGCACTTAGCAGCACCCTCGTGCGCAGCGGCTATGGCACGATGGCGAGCAATATCTTCCCTGGTTTCTTTGTCAGTCTCTGCTATAGAAAAAGTAGCTGCTTGCGCAAGTAGAGCGAGCGCCAGAAGTGATTTAGTCATAAATTTACCTGCTTTGAAGAAGTTCTAAAACACTGACACGGTAAGCCGCAAACGCAGGCAATAACGCCGATACCAGCGACACACCTAAAGCCAAAAACGGTACCCCCCATAGCTGCACAGGCCACAGCACGCCGCCTATCAGCAGTGAATTATCTAGCTGCAGCAACCAGGCCAGTGCGGCGGTGCACGCCTGTCCCAACAACAAGCCAACCACTGAGGCCAACACACCCAGCCACAGCGCCTCGCATAGCAGCAAGGCCGCCACTTTGGCAGGTGGCGCGCCCAGCATGCGCAGCAGCGCCAGATCTGCCTTGCGTTCACGCACTGCGCTCCACAGGGCGATGAACACGCTCAAGCCTGCAGTCAGCAACAACACACCGGCAAAGGCGCGCAACACATCAGTCCCCAAGCCCAACATATGAAGCAAGCGGGTAATTTCCAACGCTGGTGCCGCAGCTTGCATTTCGGTACTGGTGTTCACGAAGCGCGGAAAGCTTAGGGCAGCCATAGGGGTTTTGTACTGCACCAGCGCCATGGTGATTTCACGGTCGTCTTCCATGGCCTTGCGGTCCTCGGCGGTGTCGTCCGGCGATGCGGTGTAGTCTTCGTGAACTTTCCAGACCGACGCCGTATCGGTCAAGATTAGCCGGTCTAGCACACTGCCTCCAGGCTGCAAAATACCGGTCACGGTGTAGGGGTTGTCGCCATGCATATGACCACCCCCGCCCAAACCGTGTGAGCCAGCAAAGGTATTGCCTAACTTGAGCCCCAACTTACGTGCCACGGTCGCGCCCAACACAACCTGCATGGGCTGTTTCCACAAAGCCCCTTGCACCAGCGCGGCCTGGTAGTGTTCCAAGTAAGCGTGTGAGGTACCCACAATACGAAAGCCTTGAAGGCTGTCGCCCAAACTGATGGGGATGATGCTGGCCACCAGCGGGTTTTTCTCCAGTTCGCGCACCGCCTTAAGTGGCACATTGCCAGGGGGCACGTCAATGTGCAACACGCCCGACAAAATGAGCTGCATGGGGCTACTCTTGGCCCCCACCACCACGTCAATGCCCGCCAAGTCACGATCAAACGCCTTACTGAGCTGCGCGCCCACCAGCATCAAAAACGTAATGGATGCCAACCCCAGGCTGAGCAACAACACGTTCAGTGCCGCATTCATGGGTCGAGCCCAGAGGTAGCTCCAAGCAAAAAACAGAGTTTTCATGTGTACAAATTGCTATGTATTTAATAGCTTCTTACGCACAAGATACAAGGGCTGGAAACCGATTTGACCATTATTTTTCAATGGAATTGCCTGCGCAACGCGTGCGTCGTGCGTCGCGATCACTAGGGTGGCCTTGTTCACGCTGGCGGTTGATAGCAGCAGTGCCACTGCATCGGCAGCGGCTTCGTCATCCAGACTGGCGGTGGGCTCGTCGGCCAAGATCACTTTGGGCTGCAGCAACACGGCCCGGGCCAGCGCAACCCGCTGCGCCTGCCCGCCCGAGAGCTGATTTGGCTTGCGCTTGGCCAGCTCGGCCACATCCAGCGCCTGCAACGTCGCATGAATACGCGCAGCGTTTTCAGATGCCCCAGCAGCCCATTGCGCCATCGCCAGATTCTGGAACACCGTGAGTGCTTCGCTCAAATGCAGTTTTTGAGGCAAAAAACCAATAACTCCCGCCCGCCATGCGTCACTAGCTATTGTTTTCAGAGCAGTTAGCGACTGGCCAGCTACCGTCAAGTCGCCCGATGCAGGTTGAACCAGACCGGCAACCAACGCTAGCCAGGTCGACTTACCACAGCCTGATGGCCCGCAAAGCAATAGCACTGCTCCCTGGGCAACATCGACGTCCGGAAAGACCAACGTTGCTCCGCCTGGGTAGGTGTATTCCAATGCACGGGTTTGGATCACGGTAATTTATTTGAGCGAAACCGACACTTCGGCAAACTCAGAAATGCCCATATCCTGAAAGAAAACATTAACCAGCCGGGGCATATTCACAAACTCTACCAGCAGATGGGCGCCCTCGTTCTGGGCCAGCCAATTGAGCAAGCGCCCAGCCGCAGCAAAGTCAACGCGAATAAGGTTGTGACAGTCGATCACAATAGGATCGCCGGGGTGCACTTTAGCCATGATCTGCTCAATAGCCAGGGCTGCATCTCCAAGCAATTCGCCTTGTAAAACCAACTCGCCAGAGTTACCAAAGCCGCTCGCGCCTTGCGGCACCGATGGGGCTACGTCTTCCATGTCAGGCAGAACACTATTGGCCCGCGCTTCTGGAGTGATGGCCTCACATACGCTGATGGGCACACTCCAGCTCGGAGGAGACACTTCGTAGGTAACGCAGTAGTCCATTGCAACTGTTTCGTAGTCTTCATGCAGCCCCTGCAAGCGCAGCACCTCCAACCGAAGTAGCCAACGCTCAGGTGCGACCTGCCGATCGTTCATGGGCGTCAATGCTTGCAACACTGCATTTAAAACACCTAAACCGTCAAACATTATCTTCGCGGTCTGCTTGCTCCATTGGGCCAATAAAGATGTCAGCGGCTTCACCGCGTCTTGGTCCACAGCCTCCAGTTGCCCCCAACTGACCATGCGAGTGTCGCGGGCGTTTTGTGTAGCAGCCAACCGAGCCACTGCAGCAGCATCCAATAGCGGCGGGCAGGCCCATAAACTGTCATCGCGCGGAGTACTGCGGCGTGTGGACTGCGGTGCTGCGTGACCCAATAATTGCGGTACCGAATACCACTCGGGAGCAGATCTTCCAAAGCGCTGAGCGTAATCGATGGCTACGGCGTCAAAGCGCGCAGCATCACCCTGGCCTCGGTACATATCCACTAAGGCAAGCGCACACTGGTCAATGGCGTATATCGGGGCTGACTCGTCCGAAATGACCGCCTGTAAAGCTGACTGGGCTGCCGCAATATCGCCTTCGGCAAAGCGCATTGCCGCTGTTTGTAACGCCGGAATTCCCTCAACTTCGGACACTTGCGGCGGCGTGGCGCTCAGGGCAACAAGGTCACTGGAAAGGCCCGTAAAGTCAAGGTCGAAATTTGTATCAGCACCACGCCGCGAAACAAAGGTTGGTGTAGGTATTGAGGCAGCCTTCGGAGCCGCCGCTACCTTAGCCAGTGGCGTGTGGGGGCGTATGGAGTCTGTCAGCGTAGGTGCTTCTGCTGCAGGCTGCTTACGCCGTATCCACTGCTCGGCCATAGAGGCCTCGATAGCATCAATTTTTTTGACCGTTGCTGCTCGGTTAATTAGCCGGCGATCAACCTGGTTAAAACTGGAACTGCCTTGAAAAGTTGATGTCGCGATGTGGCCTGCTGTAGCCAGTTGCCGCTTGACCAGCATTTGTCTCAGGTAGTTGAACTCCTTACGCCGAATGCTGTCGTCACGTCGCTTGGACTCGATGCGCTCGCGCAATATTTTTGTGTCCAGGTCACTGTGTCTTGACGGCTCCGTGTCACGCGGATCAGTGCGCCGAGACGACGGACTGCGCATGATGCTTGCCAGCTTGGAAAACAGAGATGGGGGGCTTGATTTGGTGAGCACGCCGTAATTTAACCTACTCGAGTCTCAAATTTACGCTTTTCGCAATCGCTGGAATGTTTTGCGGAACTTTGCGACCTTGGGCGCAGCCACCGCTACGCAATAACCCTGGTGCGGATTACGTGCAAAGAAATCCTGATGGTACGCTTCTGCAGGCCAGTAGTTGCTCAGCGGGACCACCTCCGTGACCAATGGGCGGTTATATATTGCACTGGCGGCCATCTCCGCAATGACCTCTTGTGCTACAGACTGCTGCTCTACATCCGAATAATAAACACCACTGCGGTACTGTGTGCCAACGTCATTACCTTGTCGATTCAGTGTGGTTGGGTCATGAATGACAAAAAATATTTCCAGTATTTCACGGGTACTGATGTGCAACAGGTCGTACACCAGCTTGACCACTTCGTTATGGCC